>DATHOA010000001.1:0-26800 GCA_035485475.1 Steroidobacteraceae bacterium
GGCCGGTGCGGCGCTTTGCATGGCGATGAGCCCGCCCAGCGCATTCGCCCCGTAGCGGGTGCCCTGCGGACCGCGCAATACTTCGATCTGATCCATGTCGTACAGGGTGCCGACGGTGCCGATGCTGCTGAAATCAACGTCGTCGATCAGGAATCCCACCGAAGGATTCGGCGCACCCTGGTACTCATCCAGCTCGCCAATGCCGCGTATCTGAAAGTAGCGCGGTCGATTGGTATCACCCGACCAGTTCAGATTCGGCACCAGGTTGATCACATCCTCAAAATGCTGCTGTCCAGCGGCTTTCAGGGTTGCGGCATCGAGCACCGTGACGCTGGCCGGCACCGACTGGATAGGCTCATCCCGCAATAGTGTTGCGGAAACAACCACTTCTTGCAAAGTGTTACCGGACCCAGTATCGGAGTTTTGCGCGTGCGCCGCCGGGCAGGCGGCCAGAGCGGACAGGCAAAACACAAGGAATGCGAAAATCGCGCGAGTAGTCACACCTGCTCCCTACGCCGGCATTATCCGGATCAGGTTCAACGGGTTCGCAGGACCATCCTGCGTCTCAGGCTTTCGACTCCGGGCCGCCAAGGCCAGTCGGAAAAAAGCCACCCCTAGGTTCTAGGGTGCGTATGTTAGTGACTGCGCTGCTGTTTGCAAGCCCGATGCAGCCACCATCGGCATACAATGTCCGCCAGCCTTGGCGTCATCCATGCCCTGCATTCACAGGAGCAGCTCCAGCATGCCCCGCACCATTCAGGTCCATCAGATCGATGCGTTTACGCGCGTTAAATTCACGGGCAACCCGGCCGGCGTGGTTCTGGACGCCGATGGGCTGACGGACGCGGAGATGCTGGCGATAGCGCGCGAACTCAACAACGCGGACACCGCCTTTGTGCTCAAGGCTGATGGACCGGACCACGATCTGCGGGTCCGCTTCTTCACGCCCCGTGTGGAGGCCGCCTTTGTGGGGCATGCCAGCGTGGCGGCACACTACGTGCTTTCCGCCGCCACGGACGGCACGCGGCGCCTGCGCCAGAAGTCCCGCTCCGGGGTGGTCGAAGTCGAAGTCCGCGGCAGCGATGCACAGCGCCGGATCGCGATCCGACAAGGCGCACCGGCGCTGGGGCGCGAGGTCAATGATCGCGAGCGCCTCGCCGTCATGGATGCCCTGGCGCTGGCTTCGGCGGACCTGGATCTGCATTGCCCGGTGAAGGTGGTGGGCAGCGGCAGTACCCGATTGATGGTCGGCGTGCGCGGCGCGGAGCAGCTGCGGCAGTTGAAGCCGGATGTCTCACGGCTCACGACGCTTTCGGCGCAACTGGGGGCGCAGGGTTTTTTCGTGTTCACACTGGCGCCGGAGCTGCCCGATGTGCTGGTCGAGTCGCGCATGTTCTGCCCGGCGCTGGGCATCGCAGAGGATCCGGTCAGTGGCAATGCGCACGGCATGCTGGGCGTTTATCTGGCCCGGCACGGACTGTTGGGCGCGGCGGGTCCAAAGATGCATTTCGCCGGTGCACAGGGCCATCACGTCAACCGGCCCGGGCGGGTGGAAGTGGAGCTGGATCAGGAGGATGGCGCCGTGGTGGGTGTCTGGATCGTTGGCCAGGCCACCGCGATCTTCGAGACCCGGATCGACCTGTAGCGCACCGCTTTTGAGGAGTCAGCTGCCGGCGCCTTCCAGGTCCATCGTGCCACGGCCTTGTGAGCGCCAGATCAGCAGCGCGGCCGGTGCCGTAATCGACGCCGCGGCAATGAACGGTGAATTCGCCCCCCACAGCTCGAACATCGGTACCCCGATAAACGGACCGATCACCCGCGCCAGGCTCGTGGCAGACTGGTAGGTGCCCATGACGGCACCGCGATCACCCCCATGTGATTGGCGCGATGCCAGTGCCGAGGCACTGGGACTGAAGGCACCCATGCCGGCGCCACAGCACAGTAGCCCCAGTGCGGCAGCCATGAGGCTGTCGCCTGCCAAGCCCACCAGCAGCAGGCCGGCGACGTAGCACAGCACCCCGGCCTGTGCCAGGCGCCGCTCGCCCAGGCGCGGTACCAGGACACGCACCAGCCCACCCTGCATGACCACCGCCACCAGCGCCGCGCCGAACAGGGCGAACGCAACCGTACGCGGACCGGCGCCGAAGCGACTCAGCGCCCACAACGCGAAGGTCGCTTCCAGGATGCCCTGCGCCGTCGTGACCAGCAGTGCCGCGCCGGCGATGAACAACAGGCGCGGCCGCTGTCGCAGCAGTGCGAGCGGCCCGACCTGCAGTGGCGGCGGCTCGGTGCGCTCATGTTTTACATGGCTTTCCGGCAACAGGAATTTCACCAGCGCCAGTGCCACCAGGCTCAGGCTGGCCGAAACCACCGCCGGCCACAGAAAGTTGGCGCTTTGCGCATGATCACCGGAGAGCAGGCCCCCGATGGGGATCCCCAGCATGAAGCCGATGCCAATCGCGGCGCCGACCAGACCTAAGGATCTGGCGCGCGTTTCCGGCGTGCTGATATCCGAGGCGTAGGCGAATGCGGCCGACAGGTTGCCCGCCATGAAGCCGGCCAGCATGCGCGCTGCCAGCACGCTCCACGCACTGTGCGCGAACCCCAGGATCACATAGGACAGGCAAGCCCCGGTCAGGCTGCTCATGAGAATGGGTCGCCGACCGTAGCGATCACTCAACCGTCCCCACAGCGGCGCGGCCAGCAGCTGGCACAGCGAGTAGCTGCCCAGGATGGCGGTCGTGAGAGTTGGCCCCGCGCCATACTCGTGCGCCATGTAGGGGACGAGCGGGATCAGAACGCCGAAGCCCAACACGTCGATCATCGACACCACGAACAGCGCCTGCAGCGACGGGGCACGGGTGGTCATCGGATGGGCCCGCACCATAGCGGTTGGCCCATGGCCAACTCCAGCTCGTGGGTGGCGCCGCGCGGCCACTCCTCACGGCTATGGGTGGCGATGACCACCGTGGTGCCCGCGGCGATGAGCTCATCCAGATGCCGCAGCAACGCGCGCCGGGTCGGCGCATCGACTCCGGAGTACGGTTCATCCAGGAGCAGCAGCGCGGGCTTGCCTGCCCAGGCGCGGGCAAACAGAACGCGACGCAGCTGACCGTACGAAAGTTCATGCAGGGGACGGGTCGCGAATTCACCGATGCCGAAGAAATCGAGGGCGGCACCCGCCGCGGCGCGGTCGGCCGCACTGGGCGCATCCGCCAGGCCGATGCTCGCGTGCCGCCCGGACTGCACCACCTCGGCGACGGTGAGGTCACGGGGATGGTCAGCCTGCAGGTGCGGCGCCACCAGCCCCACTTTGCGCTTGAATATTTCCAGTGGCACTCCGGATACGATGCCGGCGCGCTCGATGCGCCCTCCCGTAGCCACACCGTGATCGCCGTAGAGAGTGCGGATGAAGGTCGACTTGCCGGAGCCGTTATGGCCGTGCACTACCCAGCACTCGCCCTTGTGGATCGTGAGCGTGATGCCACTGAGGGCGCGATGCTCATCCAGATACACGTCGGCCTTGGTCAAACGTACCAGCACGCGCGCAGGCGCGCGCCGCCGCTGCACCTGTGGCACCTTGCCGGTGGCCGCGGCCAGTCCGGACTCGCGGGCAAACCATCTGGCCAGCGGCGCCTTGTGGATGGCTCCGCGATAGGCAACCTGACCGGCCTCGAGGATCAGGGCATGGGTGGCGCTGGTCGGCACATCCTGTGGCCGATGCACGGACAGGATCCACGGCAGATGCGAGCGCCGAGTTGCGCTCAGGAAGCGCAAAGCGTTCGCGTGCCGGGCCGCGTCCAGCCCATTGAGCAATTCATCCATCAGCAGTAGCCGCGGCCGGCTGGCCAGCGCACGCGCCAGCAGCACCAGTCGCCGCTCGCCATAGGACAGAGTCAGGAAACGGCGTGGCAGGAGCGGTGTGATTTCCAGACGCCGCGCGAGCGCGCCGATGGCGCGCTGATTCGCCGTGGTGAGTTCATGCAGCGGAATATCGGTGCGATGGATACCGGTGCCTATGACCTGCAATACCGAGTGATTCCAGCCATAGCGCTCGTAACGGTCCTGACGCTCCGGACCCACATAGGCGATCTCATCCTGCGCCTCGTAGGGCGTGGTGCGCACTTCCCGACCCCAGCGATAGCGACGCACGGGTCGTCGTTCCGGTACTGGCCACACGGCCCCCGCGACCAGCTTCAGCAGCTGGGTCTTGCCCGCGCCGTTGGCGCCAATGAGTGCCCAGTGCTGACCGGGCTTGATATGCCAGTTGATGTCGCGCAGAACCACTCGCTCCCCGCGCGACACGTGGATGCGTTGCAGACGCACTTCCAGATAGGCTTTCACGGCGCGCACATTGGACCGAACCGGCGCACGTGGCAAGATGCTGCATATGCCGATCATTTCCGCTACGGAAAAGTCCTGTGACCTGCTCGTGGTGGGCGGCGGCATCAACGGCTGCGGCATCGCGCGCGATGCGGCCGGGCGCGGCCTTTCGGTGATCCTGTGCGAGCAGGACGATCTGGCGGCCCATACCTCCTCGGCCAGCACCAAGCTCATACACGGTGGCCTGCGCTACCTCGAGCAGTGGCATTTCAAGCTGGTGCGCAAGGCGCTGCAGGAACGCGAAGTGCTGCTGGCCAGCGCACCGCATCTGATCCGTCCGCTGCGTTTCGTCATGCCCCATGACGCGCACCTGCGACCCATGTTCGAAATCCGCGCCGGACTGTTTCTCTATGACCACCTGGCGCCGCGCAAACGCCTGGCGGCTTCGAAGGGGCTGGATCTTCACCGCCATCCGGCCGGATCGGGGCTCGACCCGCGCTTTCGCAAGGGCTTCATCTACTCGGACGCCTGGACGGACGATGCCAGGCTGGTGGTACTCAACGCACGCGACGCCGCCGAGCATGGCGCGATGGTGCTGACGCGGGTGCGCTGTGAGCATGCCGAGCGCCGCACCGAGGAATGGCGCATCCAACTGGCTCCCACCGTGGGCGGTGGCGCCCCCACGATCGTGTATGCGCGCGCCTTGGTCAATGCCGCCGGCCCATGGGTGGCGCGCTTCCTGCACGATCACACCACGGTGAGCACGCAGCGCACGGTGCGGCTGATCAAGGGCAGCCACATCATCGTGCCGCAGATCTTTCGGCACCGCTTCGCCTATATTTTCCAGAACACCGACCGTCGCATCGTGTTCGCCATTCCCTATGAACGTGAATTCACGCTCATCGGTACCACCGATGTCGAGCATCACGGGCGTCCGCAGGATCTGGACATCAGTGCCGCCGAGATCGACTACCTGTGCACGACCGTGAACCGCTACTTCATCCAGCAGATCAGCGCGCGCGATGTGGTGCACAGCTATGCGGGCGTGCGGCCGCTGCTGGAGGATGAGTCCGCGGACGCAGCCAAGGTCACGCGCGACTATGCGCTGGAGCTCGACCTGCAGGGCGCGCCCATTCTCAATGTCTTTGGCGGCAAGATCACGACCTTCCGCCGCCTGGCCGAAGAGGCAGTCGATCAGCTGTGCAAGGTGCTGCAGGTTCAGGCACCGCCATGGACCCGGCTCGCCGTGCTGCCGGGCGGTGACTTGCCCGGTGCGAGCCTGGCCGTGTTTCTGCGCGCCATGGCGCGGCGTTTCCCCTGGCTGCCGGTGGCGGTGCGCGAGCGCTACTGCCGCGCGTACGGCACGCGCATCGTCAAGCTGATCGGTGCTGCGCGCAACCTGGCGATGATGGGTGAGGAAGTCCTGCCCGGACTCTACGAACGGGAGATCGACTACCTGTGTGGCTACGAATGGGCCCAGGCGGCGCACGATATTCTGTGGCGCCGGAGCAAACTGGGTCTGCATCTGCCGCCCGAGAGCACAGCACGACTGGACGCGTGGCTGGCGGATCGCGGCCTGGGCGCATCGGGCCAGTTCGTCTCACGCCGGGACAAAGCCTGAGCGTGAGCACGCGCGACCATGTACTGGCCATCGACCAGGGCACGACCAGCTCGCGCGCGATCGTGTTCGATCGCCAGCGGCGGATCATGGGTTGTGCACAGCGCGAGCACCCCCAGGCTTACCCGCATTCCGGATGGGTGGAACACGACGCCGCGTTGATCTGGTCCACGCAGGCGGCGACCCTCGCCGCGGCCTTGCACGAGGCGGGCATCGGGGCGCGTGACCTTGCTGCAATCGGCATCACCAATCAACGCGAAACCACCGTTCTGTGGGACCGCCTCACCGGCCAGCCGGTGGCACCTGCGATTGTGTGGCAGGACCGACGCACGGCCGAGCGCTGTGCGGAACTGCTGGCGAATGGCCATGGCCCGATGATAAGTGCCCGCACCGGTTTGCTGCCCGACAGCTATTTTTCCGCGACCAAGCTGGAATGGCTGCTGAAAACCGTGCCCGGAGCCCGGGCGCGCGCCGTGCGGGGCGAACTTGCCTTTGGCACGGTCGACAGCTGGCTGATCTGGAATCTCAGTGGCGGCCGGGCACATGTAACGGATATCAGCAACGCCAGCCGCACCCTGCTGTTCAACATCCACACGGGCTCATGGGATGACGAGCTGCTGCAGCTGTTTGATATTCCGAAGGCTTGTCTGCCCCGTGTCCTGCCCTGCTCTTTTGCACCGGTGGATGAACCCCTGAGCGCCGATCTCGATGGCATCCAGGTCCCCATCACCGGCATTGCCGGCGACCAGCAGGCCGCACTGTTTGGTCAGGCCTGCCTCAGTCCCGGGATGGCCAAGAACACCTACGGTACCGGTTGCTTCCTGCTGATGAACACCGGTGCGACAACCCTGCAGTCGCAGCACCATCTGCTGGCCACCGTGGCCTGGCGCCTGGGGGCCGGAGAACTTCAGTACGCCCTGGAGGGCAGTGTGTTCGTGGCCGGTGCGGCCGTGCAGTGGCTGCGCGATGGCTTGGGATTGATTCCGGACTCCGATGCCGTTGAAGATCTCGCACGACGGGTGCCGGACACGGACGGTGTGCACTTCGTGCCCGCCTTCACCGGCCTCGGTGCACCTTATTGGGACCCGCGGGCGCGGGGCGCGCTGGTCGGCCTGACGCGCGGCACTGGCGCGGCGCATATCGCGCGCGCGACCCTGGAGGCCATTGCCTTCCAGAGCACCGATATGTTGCAGGCGATGCAGGCCGATTCCGGTCGCACCTTGAGCGAACTGCGCGTGGACGGCGGCGGCAGTCGCAATGCCTTGCTCATGCAGTTCCAGGCGGATCTGCTGGGGGCGCCAGTCGTGTGTGCCCAGCACGCGGAGAGCACGGCGCTCGGCGCAGCCTGCCTGGCCGGCCTCGGCGTGGGAATGTGGACGCTCTCCCAGGTGAGCGCGGATTGGCAGGCCGGGCGCCGCTTCGTGCCACGCATGAGTCGTGATGAGGCCGCTGCGCGCCTGCAGCGCTGGTCGCTCGCGGTCGCGAGCGCCCGCAGCTTTCAGTGACCCGAGCCGACCTCATTCGCACCGGCGTCCAATACCACCGTCTCCTCCAGCATCCCCGGTCCCGGAACATCCAGGTGCGCATCCTCCACGGCCGGCTCGACGCGCACGCAGTTGCGCCCTGAGCGCTTCGCCGCATAGAGCGCCGTGTCGGCGCGCGCCAGCATATTGCCCGGATCATCCGTGCCGGCCATCGACACCGTCAATCCGACGCTGGTGGTCACGCCGCTGTGGCCAGGAATCGCTGCGCGGGTATTGATGGCGGCGACGTTGTGACGCAGCACTTCGGCGAACCGCTTGGCTTCGGGCAGGTCCGCATCCGGCAATACGATCAGGAATTCCTCCCCGCCGAGGCGCCCGAAGAAAGCCGGCGGGCTGACCGAGTTGCGCACCGCCTGCGCCACCAGCTTCAGCACTTCATCCCCCGCTGCATGGCCATGCTGATCATTGATGCGCTTGAAGAAGTCGATATCCATGATGAGGATGGCGCAAGGCGCGACCTCGGGCCGTTTCAACAACCGGTTCAGCATTGCGAGCACCGCACGGCGGTTCGGCGCCTGGGTCAGCTCATCGGTCATCGCCAGGCTCCCCATGCGTCGCGCCCGGCCGCGGTTGAGCAGCAGCAGCCAGATGAGGATCGCGCCCAGGGCGACACCCAGCGCGATCACGACCCCCTGCAGTTGGCGCACGCGGCGCGATTGTTCGAGCGCACTGCCGGCCGCGGCGTTCTCCCGCAGCAGCGCGCGATTCTCCTGCTCCTGCGCGGCCGTGTCGTAGGCAACCTTCAGCATCGCGAAGCGCTGGCCCAGCTGATTTGACAGCAGCTGCTCTTGCTGCTGGGCGGCTTCGGCCTTATCTACATACGCCGCGTGCCATTCGCCCAGGGCCGACTCGACCGTGGCCAGTTCGCTGTCGCTGTCGACCAGTTCCACCGCCGCGCCCGCGGATTTGAACACGCCACGCGCCTGCTGCAGCGCCGCCACGCTTTCGGGAAGGCGTCCGGCAAGATGCAGGGCCCGGCCCTTCTCCAGATTGATCTGTGCGCCGAGGCGCGCATCGGGAGTCTCGCTCTGCAGGGCCGTGGCGCGTGCCAGATCATCCAACGCACCGGCCGCATCGCGGTGTGCGACTTTCACGGCAGCCAGGCCGCGCCATGCGTAGGCCTCAACACGGGGGTACTTGAGGCCACGGGCCAGATCCAGCGCCTGGGTAAATGTCGCCTGGGCCAGATCCCACTGGTGCGAGTCCTCATAAGTGCGCGCCAGATTGTGCAGCGTGACCGCCTGCTCGCGGACCATGCCTGACTGTCGCTGGATGTGCAGCACCTCGGTGTACAGATGCGCAGCCTCCGTGGAGTCGCCCAGGCGGCTGTAGAGCGTCGCGATACTGTCGCGACAGGACAGCGCGTCGTACTGACGGCCCACTCGGTCATACAGGATCTGCGCGCGGCGCAGATCCACCAGCCCGGTTGCGTACTCACCCTGCAGGCCCAGCAGGTAGCCGCGCGAGTACAGCGCGGCGGCCAGCTTTTCGTCGTCGTGGGCGCCGCTGGCGACGGCCACCGCCTGGGTGAACAATGCGAGGGCCTGCCCGTTGTCGGCGGCGGTTTCCCGGGTTTCTCCCTGGCACACCAGCAGTCCGGCGCGCAGGCCCGCAGCGTGCGCCTGGGGCAACAGCGCGAGCACCCGTCGGGCCTGCTCCTCAGCCGCGCCCAGATCGCGCTCCGAGTTGTAGTCACACAGGAGCAATCGTGTCCGAATCTCCAGGTCCGGGTCGGGCGTGCTCTGCAGCGCCGCGAGCGCCGCCTGCGCATCACGATTCAGTGCTTCGGGGTCGGTAAAGCCTTCGCGCTCGGCCCGCGTGACCAGTTGCTGGATTTGCGGCACGGCCGCATCGATTCGCGGCGCGGGCAGCAGCGACATGACAATCAACAGCAATGCTGTACATCCTGCCGCTCGCACCCTGACCTCCATTGAGAGAGAAATCCGCAAAGCCGCCCATTATCTCGTATCACAACGGTGCCGTGCGGGCGAATTGGGCGGCCGTGACGAGAATCGAATACCTCACCGATTATTGTCTAGCGGAAGAGATCCCACATGAACCATGTTCGGCACGAAAGGCGTGCGGCAGCGGCGGCGTGCGCGGTACGCTCCCGGGCAGGATGACTACCGCATCAAGACTGCCCACGTTCTATATCCCGCATGGTGGCGGCCCGTGTTTCTTCATGGACTGGCCGGGTCCGCCGCCCAACCCCTGGACCCGGCTCGCCGAGTGGCTGCGCCAGCTTGCCGCAACCCTGCCGTACCAACCCCGTGCGGTGTTGGTCATCTCCGGACATTGGGAGGCCGAGCCGGTGGCGGTGAACGTGCAGCAGGCGCCGCCGCTGCTGTTTGACTACTACGGCTTTCCCGACCACACCTATCAGCTCAAGTATCCTGCACCCGGCGATCCACTCCTGGCCGCCAAGGTCCGCAGCCTGCTGGCTGCGGCCGGCATCGCCACGAGCGAGGACCACGAGCGTGGTCTGGATCACGGCGTGTTCGTGCCCTTTCTGCTGGTCTACCCTGAGGCTGACATGCCCCTCGTGCAGCTGTCCCTCAAGCAGGGCCTGTCCGCGCAGGAGCACCTCAGGATCGGCGCGGCGCTGGCTCCCCTGCGCGATCAGGGCGTGCTGATCATCGGCAGCGGCATGAGCTTTCACAACCTGCGCGTGCGGTCGATGGAAAACGTGCTCATTCCCGGATCACAGCTGTTCGATGACTGGCTGGGCCAGGCGGTATGTCAAAGCGATATCCCGGCACGCAATTCCGATCTGACCAACTGGTCGCAGGCACCTGCCGCTCGCTATGCGCATCCGCGCGAAGAGCATCTGCTACCGCTGATGGTTGCCGCCGGCGCTGCTGGCGATGACATCGGCGTGCGCACGTTCAATGACGTGATGATGGGCTGGCGTATTTCCGGCTTCCGTTTCGGCTAGCTCATCCGGGTTGTTGGCGTCGCAGATTCAGCACGACCAGGAGCTCGCGCACGCGCTCGCCAAGCAGCTCATAGACGGCCCGGTTCGAATACAGCATCGCCTCGGCTGACGGCATGAAGTCCAAGGCATCATACCTGCGCGGACCGAGCACATGGATGGGGGCTGCGGTGACCTGCAGTCCGGTCGCCAGAAATTCCCGCATCGCGCGCAACATGTGGCTGCTGCTGGTCACGAGCAGGATCGAGTGCACACCGGCAGCGCGCAGCATCGGCGCCGAATTGCGCGCATTGGCAAACGTGTCGCGTGATCTCTGGTCCACCCAGCGCGGAGCCACCTGGAAATCGCGGTTCAGCGAGGCCACCATTTCCCAGGTATTGGCGAAGTCGCTCGTAACCAGAATAGGCAAATGAGTAACACGCGACAGCCACGCGCCGTAGTTGAGACGTTCCAGCAGGTCCAGCGATGCCGCGGGCTGGCCCGCATATTCGGGCGCGGGAAAACGGCCATCCCCGCCGCCTAGAATTACGATGGCCTGAGCATTCGTGGGTTTTGCCGGATCGAATGCGGGGTAGACCTGGGTCAGGCGTGTCAGTTCTTCGGCAACCAACGGCGTGGACAACATCCACAACGAACCCAGCCCGATGATCAGGCAGCTCCAACCGGCGCGACGTCGGTGCAACCCGATCAGCATGGCGCCCAGCACGGCCAGAATCAGCAGCCCAAGTGGCGGCAACACCAGCGTGCGCGCCAGAACCTTTAACATGTAGAAGTGCATTACTAGCCGGGCAGCCCCTGCAGGCCATCCGGTGCGTCTTCACTGCGCCTTGCTGAGGCGTCGATAATATTCAGCCACGGCGTCCTGGTACCCCTCCGGCACCGGCAGCGATTCGGTGTTGCGGACCACATTGCGATTGTCATCCGCAGGGTCATGACCCAATTGCAGCTCCAGGCGATCCACGCCGCTCCTGACTTCCGCAAACAACTGGTCCACGACCTCCGGGTTTCCGGGAAAGCGACGCGGATCCAGCCGCTGCATGGAGCGGATCAGGTCATCGACCTGCTTCTTGGCCGCCGGATCATCAGCCACGGCGCGCCGCACGCCCTGCAGGTCCGCCAGGCCCTGGTCAAAGTTCTTTTCACGATCCGCCGGCGTGGCACTGGAGTCGCGCGTCGCGACTTGCCCTGCACCACGCGGGTTGTTGCCCGTGTTCCAGCCGCCATCAATGAACCCTCCGGTACCGCCTCCCGCACCGGTGACGGCGCCACCGCGCAATGAACCATTGCCCGCGTTGACGCCTTGGCCTTGGTTCTGGCCTTGGTTTTGGCCCTGTCCCTGAGCACCGGCGGCACTGCGCTGGTTGGCGTTATCCATTTGTGCCAGACGCGCCCGGAAGCGTTGCACGGCGCTGAGCGCCTCATCCGTAGCCGGCCCATTGCCGGATGCCCGAGCGGCCTGGCGCACCGACTCGCCCAGTCGCGCCAATGCATCGGGGATGTCGTTCTCCGCGGAGTCGGCGGCGGGGTTGTAGCCGCGGCGCATGAGATCAGCACTGCGCTGCAGCCGGGTCTGAACATCAGACTCGTCAAGATTACTCAATGAATCACGTAACTTGCCGGCCGCGTCACGATTGCCCTTGAGCGCTTCACGTTCGGCATCACGCAAGGACTGCTCGAGACGACCCACGTCATCCGCCAGCTGCTGTCGTGCATCGATCATTGCGTCCGGAGTGGGCAGCGGTCGACCCGCGCGGCCCGCTCCGGTCGGATGCGCGATCATGTCCTTCAACTGGTCCTGTTGCTGCCGGGCGCGACCGGCCAGCTGCTCTGCCTTCTTACCCAGCTCCTCCACTTGGTTGGCCGAATCGTTGCGTTGCAGGCCGCCCAATGCGGCCATGGCATCGCGCAACCCTTCTGCGGCGCGCCGCGCGCCGGCGGTATCACGCTGGTCGACGGCCCGGCGCATCGACTCCTGCGCCTCGCGCAGGCGGTTCATCGCCTGCCGAATGGTGCTGGTAGCCGCGTCCGCATCGCCCTTGCCCTTACCGGCATTCTCACGCCCGGCGCGGCCGCCAGATTGCCCGGCCTGTGTCCCGGACTTTCCGGACTGTCCCGCCTGACCTGATTGACCGGACTGACTTGATTGGCCGGACTGCGCACCTGACTGTGAGCCGGATTGTCCGTTCCGAGCCAACTGCTCCAGTTGGCGCTGCAGTTCCTCGGCCTGTCGGCGTAGCATTTCCTGCTGCCAGCGTTCGCTCGCAGCGTCCGCCGCATTCGGATGTTCCTGCGCGAGCGCTTCCTCCTTGCGTGCCAGCTCATCAAGCTTGCGCAGCGCGTCGTCAATCTGCTGGTCGCGTTGCTGCGTCGGGGAAGCCGACTGCGCGGTCTCGTATTGATTCTTCTGGGTGTCCAGCTCCAGATCGGAAAGACTCGCCAGATCCCGTCCCATGCTGCCACCACCGCCGCCGCCACCCGCACTGCCGAAGGCAACCTGGATCTGGCGGAAGGTGGCTTCGGCGCGCAGCAGGTGTTGCAGGGCCTTCTGTTCATCGGGCAGCGCCTCGCGCCACTGCGACTGCGCCAGTCTCGTGGCCGCCGGGGTCATGGCCTCGGCTGCCGCATTCATCTCCTTTTCAAAACCACTGAACTGCTCATTGGCGTCGGTAAGGGCGCGCGCCTGCAGTCGACCGGTCAGTGACATCGCCTGACCGTGCAACGTGGTCTGCACATCGGATAGAAACTTGGCCTGCTCAGCCTGACGCGCGGCCGCTGCACGTCCGTCCACCTGAGCCCACGTGCCCGCGATGATCTCTTTCTCGCGACGCGAGATGTCCATCTGGTCGTTGGCCCCACCGCCGCCCCCGCCCCCGCCACCGGCCTGCTGGGACTGCGAGAACTCTCGCTCAAAGGGGTCCGCCTGCACGAAGACCATTTGCGACCGCGACTCGGCCCGCGCATCGGTAGCCTGGGCGTAGACACTGACCAGATCACCCGGCACCAGCTTCATGGTCTCCAGACTGATGACTGCCCCACCGCGTGCCTGCAGTGCCCCGGCGTGCGGCAGCAGATTGATCCGCTGGTCGGGTCCGCCGTTCACCGAGTAATGCAACGAGAACTCGCGCAGGCCGAAGTCATCGGCCGCCTGCGCATTGATGCTGACCTCTTCGATCGGACTGGCGCGGTAGTCACCGCCCGGTTTGACGATGTTCACCTGCGGCGCGTTGGGTTCGCTGGCCTCGATGAAATAATCCTCGGTGATGCGCGTGGCACGCGCAACGTCCATCGTCGTCAGGTGATAGGCCCCATCCTTCTCCAACGGCACGGTGACGCGGTAGGTGTTGCCGGCGCCCGCGACCAGCGGCAGCTGATGGCCGTCATCCAGCACGAGCACGCCATGCACCAGCGGCTGATCGGTGCGGATCGAAAGCTCCGCGTGCGTGCCCTGCACGGCCCGCAGATCACCACCATGTTCATCCGTGCGATCCGGCAACTGGGTCCAGGCCGGATAGTGATAGGTCACCTGGATTTGCCGCACCTGCGCGATATCAGCCACCCGCGCATTGAAATGCGCCGACTCGAGCGGTCCGGCCTCCACATAGTATTCGGCCTGGTCCGGCAACGCCGACAGCAGGTAGCGGAAGCCGCCTGATTGCGGCTGCGGCTGCATCGTGACCTGCTGCCAGGCAGCATTGCCGATGCGCACATGCAGCCGTACGTCCCGTGTCGTCAGGCCCACAAGACCGGCGGTCACGAGCAGATCTGAATGACGCCGCAGGGTCGTATCGCCGGGGGCGACATGTAGTTCGTAAATGGGTCCGCTGCGCGGCACCGACCACAGCAGCGCGGCGCCGTAGCCCATGTAACCTGGACCGGAGCGGATCAACCACAGCAGCAGACCCACGCATACCAGGCCGCTACTCACCAGTCCCGCGAGCAGTGTTGTGGACACCAGCGATGCGGGCCTGGCGCTGTCCGCCACGCGCAGCGTGTCCGCCGCCAGCAGCTCGCCAAAGGCATCGCGACCCGGTCCGCTGCCCGCCGCCGCGTCCTGGTCATCGCGCTGCACGAAGGTGCGCAGTCGCTCTTGAAACTGCGGAAATCTGCTTTCGGCCCGGTGGATCACGCGCAGCCGGTTCAGGCGCCACAAGGGTATCGCCAGCCCCAGCAACGCGCCGAGCGCCAACGCCACCAGCAACAGCGCGCGCGAGCCGTGAACACTGGCGGCGGAGAAGGCGAACTGATTGGCGAAAAGCACCAGCAGCGGGGTCAGGCCCAGTGCAATGCCGCATAGGATCGCCGCGCCGCGCGCGATGGCGCCCAGGCGCAACCGCGTATGCAGGCGCTTGACGTATTCCCGCAGTTCCTCGCTCGGCTTCATGAGGATTCCCGCAGCGTGTTGAGGTATCGGCTGGCGAGCAGGGATTCGGCGACCACTGCCACGAGCAACAGGCACATAGCGTACCACCACAGGTTGTGAACCGAGTCTTCGCGCCCCGTTGCCGGTGTTGCGGGCACAGCAGTTGTGGCCGCACCGGCGGGGGCTGACGAACCCCCACTGGTGGCCTGCCACAGCTTGAGCTTATCGGCGCTGGCCTGGGCGAGATCGGACTCCAGGCGCGAGACATTGGCGGCCACCAGGTCGTGGCGTGAATCGGCCAGAGTGAGGGCGTAAAACCCGGCCGCCGGTAAGGGCCAGGTGCGTACCCGCGCCGCCTCGCGCAGATCCAGCGGATGCGTTCCGTCGGGCGCCAGGACATCGGCGCTGCCGCTGACGCCCGGGTCCGGTCGCAGATCAACCGAATCCCCTACGCTCAGGGCGCTCACCCGACTGGCACGGCCACTCAAGTAACTGGCGAGGCGGTCGACGAATGCGACGAACTGCGGGTGCAGCGGGAGATCCGTGGTCAGCCGGTCGAACCCGGAAGCAAACAGCAGCACGCGGCCCTTGCCGAGAGTCTTTTCCAACAGCAGCGGCGTCTGATCGGCAAGACGCAGCCCGACCTGTGCCTGTGGTGCGTCTACCCGCGTGACGTAGAACACCTTGATTCCCAGCCAGCCCGCCAAAGTGCCTGCCGGCGGATAGGCATCGTCCACGCTGGCCACGGACGTGAAGCGGTTGTCGTCGCGCGTGAAATCATGCGATCCCACGAGCGGCGCATCGAATACAGGAAGCCGTCGCTGTTGGGCCGCCGCCGTGCCGGCGCTGAGCAAGGCGCGGCCGCCCGCCCGGACCCAGGCCGTCACGCGCGCCTCGACCGCCGGCGACAGCCCCGCGACATCGGACAACACGATGAATGCATAGGCCGACAAGTCGCGGCTGCGCAGCTGCTCCGGGGTGACTTCCTCCAGCACCACCGCCGCGTCGGCTGCGGATTCCAGCGCCGAACGGAAGTACAGCCCCGTCGCGCCGTCCGAGCCCTGGTGTACGAACAGCCCATGCACGCGCTCGCTGCGCTGGATCACGAAGTCATAGCGATCATCGGCGCCAAGTCCATCGGCGCTGTCGATCTGCACACTCGCGCGCACCAGACCATAGGGAATGTCGGGGCCGGCAAACACCACCGAGGCGCGTCCGGCAGCAGGTACCTTGATGCTCTGGCTACCGGCGGGTTTGCCATTGATCAACAATGTGACCGTGCGCGTGGCGGCAGGCGTACCAAATCCGGCCACCGTCGCCACGATCCGCGTCTTGGTCGGGTCCCAAACCTGCGCCGGAGCCGCGACGCTTTCCACCGTCCAGTTTGGCGCCATCGCCACGCCGACCTCGTGGAGCACCAGAGTTACGCCCGGCGGCAGACGCAGCTCGTTGAAATCCGGCGGCAGTCCAGTGGCCTGCATGTCGCTGAACAGGTGCAGCTCGATGGGCATGTGCGTGCCCGCCACGAGCGTGCGCACCATGCTGGTCAGCAGCCCGAAGCTGCCGCGCGCGTCCGTCGCCGTGATGCCACGCAGCGCAGCGCTGAGCACGGCGGCATCCTGCACCTGCTCGGTCAGAACATCGGCCCGCGCCCCCAGCGCCACGACCTGGGCCTGCGTGTTCAGCGGCTTGGCTGCGACGATGGCCAGCGCCTGGCGCCGCGCATCCTCCAGGCGCGTGCCGACACGCATACTGAAGGAATCGTCCACGACCAGCACCAGCAGCTTCTCCGGCGCAGTGCCGGGCAGATGGCCACGCACATAGGGTTCCGCGAAGGCCGCGGCCACCAGCAGCAACACCGCGATCCGCAGCAGCAGTAGCAGCCAGTGATCGATCCGGCGGCGGCGCGTCGTACTGCGCAGTTGCGGCTCGAACAGCATCAGCGAGCTGAACTGGCGCGGCCGGCTCGCGCTGCGCTTGAGCAGATGCAGCCACACCGGTACGCCGATGGCCAGCGCGCCCAGCAGGAAGCCTGGTGCCAGCCAGCCCATCAGTCCCGCCCCGTGCGCAGCCGCAGGTACTGCAGCAGGGCCTGATCCAGCGGCTGGTCGGTTTGCAGCAGGTGATACCCGATGCCGGCGCGGCGCGCCTCACGCTGCAGGTCTGCCACGTGCGCATCAATGCGTTCGCGGTAGCGGCCCCGTACATAGTCCTCCGACACCTCAAGCTGTGCCCCGCTCTCCAGGTCGACGAGCATGGCGGAGCCATCCACCGTCGGCCGCAGCTCCTGCGGATCGAGCACCTGGAACAGCACCACTTCATTGCCATGAATGCGCAGCGGCGTAACGGCCTTGATGATATCGGCAGGCGGTGCGTAGAAATCCGACATCACGACCACCATGCCGCGGCGACGCAGAAACGCCTGCAGATGCGTGAGCGGTGCGGCGTAGGAGGTGTTCGCCTGCGGCTGCGCCTGCATCAAGGACGCGAGCAGGCGTTGCAGATGTCCCTGGCGCGAGGCCGGGGGCACGAAATCGCGCACCGTGTCACCGAACACGACCAGGCCGGTCGCATCGCGCTGTCGGCGTGTCGCCAGGTACGCGAGTGCCGCGGCGATGAATCGCACGTATGCCAGCTTTGAGACCGCGTGCGAGGCGAAGCCCATGGAACTGCTGGCATCCACCAGCAACATCAGCTGACTGTTCGTCTCGCCGTCAAAAAGCTTGATATAGGTCCGATCCGACCGGGCATAGACATTCCAATCCACATGTCGCAGGTCATCGCCGGGCGCGTAGGCGCGGTATTCGGCGAATTCCTGGCTGAAGCCGAAGTCTGCCGACCGATGCAACCCGGCCACGAATCCATCGACCACGGTCGCGGCCACCAGGTCCAGCCCGGAGATGGCATTCAGTACGGCAGGATCGAGCAGGGTCTGCACGGCATTCCTCTAGGCGCGCGCGGTCTGCGCCAGCATCTGCCGCAGGATCTCGTCGGCCTCGACCCGATCAGACTGTGCGTGAAAGTTCAGCAGGATGCGATGGCGCAGCACCGGCAGTACGTAGGCATCGACATCGTCAAAATCGACATGGTAGCGACCGCGGGCAAGGGCTCGCGCCTTGGCCGCCAGCACGATGAACTGCGCGGCACGCACACTCGCGCCGTAGTTCACATAGCGGCGGATGATCTCCGGAGCTTCCGCGGATTTGAAACGCGTGGCGCGCACCAGGCGCACGACGTGACGGGCAATCTCATCGCTGACCGGCACCATGCGGATGAGCTGCTGGAACTCCAGCAGCTCGGCCGCGGAGGTGACCGCGGCCACCGTGGCCGCCCGCGTACTGGTGGTGCGGGCAACGACCTGCAGTTCATGCTCCAGGCCCAGGTAGTCCAGCACCGTGTTGAACAAGAAGCGGTCCAGCTGCGCTTCGGGCAGCGGATAGGTTCCCTCAAGCTCGATCGGATTCTGCGTCGCCAGGACGAAGAACGGGGCCGGCAGCTGATGCACGGTACCCCGCACGGTGCAGGAGTGCTCCTGCATGGCCTCCAGCAGTGCCGACTGTGTTTTGGGTGGCGTGCGGTTGATCTCATCCGCCAGCACCACATTGCCGAACAGGGGACCCGGCGCGAATGTCCAGCGCCGCCGTCCCGTCGTCTGATCGTCCTCGATGATGTCGGTGCCGGTTATATCCGCCGGCATCAGATCCGGCGTGAACTGGATGCGACTGAACGCCAGCCCCAGGGTTTGCGCAATGGTGCGCACCATGAGGGTCTTGGCGGTGCCCGGCAGGCCGGTGATCAGACAGTGTCCGCCGACCAGCAACGCGGTCAGGATCTGGTCCAGGACTTCGTCCTGGCCGACGATCACCTGGCCAACCTGGCCCAGGATTTCCTCACGTACCGCCCTGAACCGCTCCACGCGCGCCGCCAGCGCCGTGGCATCCAGGCTCGAAATGTCGGTTTGCGTCATGCGTGTTCTCTTTGCGGTTATTGACCAGTAAGTTCCAGCAGCAGCTTTTGCGCAGGCCGGAAATCGGGAGCGGCTTCCAGTGATGCCAGTACGGCGTTCATCGCACAATCGGCATCGCCTGCGGCGTGGCAGGCGCGCGCAAGATCGAAGTTGGCCTGCGCCTTGTCCAAGGGGTGCAGGGCCAGCACCGCAGCAAATTCCCGGCGCGCGCCACCGAAGTCGCGGCTCTCCATCAGCAGGTCGCCCAGGTGACGGTGCGAGTCCGCATCGAAGAGCGGATCGATCAGGTTGATCTTCTTCAGGGTCGCGATCGCCGCCGGCTTGTCGCCGGCGTCCTGCTGCAGTTTTGCGAGCTGTTCGAGGGAAGCCGGTTCGCGCCCGCGGTGCTGCACGTACTGCAGCAGCGCCTTGCTGGCGATTGCGGCGTGGCCCTGCGCCAGCGCCGCCTCGGCCAGCAGCTGGTAGGCATTGCCGGCATAGACATAGTCCGGGTACAGCGCGATGACGGCATCGGCATGCGCCAGCACCTCGTCATAATGCTTGGCGCGCGCGGCCACCACCAGCGCCTCCAGCTGTTTGTGCCAGGCATCAAAGCCGGTCACCAGTGCGGCGGTGTCCTGGTACAGCCAGCCCTGGAACTGCGCATCGAAGGCGGCGGGCTCCATCCCTAGGACCGTCTTGATGGCCTCCGGTGTGCTGCGCGGAATCGCGAACTGCTGCACCAGGTCCAGCAGCTTCTGCTGACCCCAGTGGTCCTGGATGTAGTCGCACATGCGCCCGGCTTCAAAGTACGACACCAGCACCTGGCTCTCATACTCCGGATGAATGAAGCCGCGATCCAGATCGGCAACCGGCAGCAGCTTGTGATCACGCAGCGCGACGATGATGTCCGGTGTAATGGAATCGCCCCACTCCGCCGCGGCCTCGGTCTCCTCGTGCACCGCCAACCCTTCCGTAAACCAGCGCGGCACGCGGTGATGCGTGGCCTTGAGAATGAACACATGGCTCATCTCGTGGCGCAGGGTGCTGGCCCAGTGAAACTCGCCGGGCTTGCGACCCGATGGACTGTCCATCGCGACGACCTGGCCGAAGGTCACACCCAGGGCGCCCAGTCCCGGCATGCCGAGGGTGCGTACCGCAAAGTCTTCGTGATCCGGATACACCTCGACCTGCACCGGGCCCTCGAGCTTCATGCGGTACTTGGTCTGGTAATCGCTGATGGCCTGCGTCAGCACCTCGTGGAAGTATGGGTACAGCAGCTCCGATTCCTTGCGACTCAATTTCAGGATGGTGGTGGCATCGGTGAAGGTCGCGAAGTCCTTGAGCGTGTCGAGCAGGCGCAGGCTGTTGACCGTCGCATCGTTCCGGTAGCCGTTCTGGTAGCACTGGGTCAGCTGCTCACGGGCTTCCTGCGCCTGTCCCAGACGCATCAGGTTGATGCCCAGCTGCGAGCGCGCCGACCATAGCTTCGGCGACAGCTCCAGCGCCTTGCGATACATCGCAACGCCATCATCGTAGCGGCGATTGAGAATCAGCTGCTCCGCAGCGATGGCATAGCCTTGCCCATACACCGGATTGATGCCGTGCAGCCGTGCCCACCACTCCTCGGCAGAGCGGTCGCCCAGGATTTCGATGACCGCATGAATCGCCATGGCATCCAGCGACTGTGGGTCCAGGGCGAGCGCCGCGTCCGCCTCCTTGCTGGCCACTTCCGGATGATTGTCCTCCAGCGCGAGACTGGCGAGCAGCTCGTGGGCCGCGGCCAGTTTCGGATCCGCCGTCAATGCCTTGCCGGCCCAGCTCACTGCCTGATTGTCGAAACCATCCGCGCTGACGCGTGCCAGGCCCAGCATCGCCTGCGCGTCCTTGGGATCGCGCTGCAATGCTTCGTTGAACAGCCCCACCGCATCGACATTGTTGAATCGCTCGTGCAGCAGCTCCCCCCAGCGCGTGCGGTACAGGGCGCTGCCGCCATCCTGGGCGACCGCCGCGCGGAACTCGGTGTTGGCGGTATCGTAGTCCGCCAGTCCCCAGGCGCCCTCCGCCCGCAGATAAGGCGTCGCGGCGCGCGTCAGTCCCAGGAAGCACTTCTGCGCCGCCGGCTCCTGCCCGTGCAAACGCTGCTGCAGACACTGGTGTACTTCGGCCGGTGGCGCGGCGGCCCGTGCGACGGAGTTGGTCGCGAGCGCCAGGCCCGCCACGAGGATGGCGCGCAGCGCAAGACTCGCCGGGCGCCTGGCACTCACTTGTCCAGCTCCTGCTGCACTTTCGCCAGCGCAACCAGCGCCTGACTCAACAGGCTCCGGTACTCCTCCGGTGACATCGCGGCGCGCTGATACTTGAGCAGATCGACCTTCTGCTCCAGCTGCTCCTTTTGCTTGAGCAGCGCGAGCTTCGCCGGATCGGTGGCCACCTGCGAGCTGCCACCTAAACGCACCAGGGCAAACGAGGCCAGCATGCGGCCCGCGTCGCCATCGGCCGCCGCGTCACGCACGGGCGCGGACTTGCCGCCCTCCTCGAAGACGGCGTGTTCGGTGGCCAGACGTTTTTCCGTTTCGTAGAACGCAGCCGTCTTGCGGGTGGCGTACTGGAAGGCCTCCAGGCCGGTAATGATCTGATTCTTGTCCGTGTCGGCCCCCGGATCCTGCAGCGCTTCGACCCAGTAGCGCGCAAATACGGTGGCATTCTTCTCGGTGCCCGCCTTGGTTGCCGCAATCACGACCCGATCGTGGCGCTGCAACGCTTTCACCGAACCACCGCTGGCGCTGGTGGTGTTGATGAGCAGCTGGCGGGTGGCGGCGATGTGGTCGCACCAGGTTGCGAGCTGCTCGGCCGAAACATCCGGACCCGGCAGGTTGAATTTGTACTGCGTACCATCGAAGGATCCGTGGCCCACGAGCGTAACAACCAGTACATCATCCGCATGAGCCTGGCCTGCGATATCAACGAAGGCCTGCTGCAGGTGCTCGCGGGTGGCCTGCGGACCGGACAGCGTGACCACATGCGCCGTGGCACCCCCGCCCCGGGTAATGCGATCCAGGTCCGCCGCCTGCGCCGCGAAATGCTGCTCGTAGTCCGGCTCACCACCAAGGCCGGCCACGTTCACGTAGTAGACGTCGGCGTGCGCGAGTGAAGCGCCGAGCAGCGTGCTGAACGCCAGGCAACGCGCCAGACTCATACGACACCCCAGCGGCGGCGCAGCAGCCACTCGGCCATGCGCAGCGTGATGAGCAGGAGGAACAGGACGGGCATGTTCCACAGATCCTGGAACCTCTGGACCGAGACGCCGGCGTTGGAGAACGGTATGGCGCGCGCCAATCCATCCAGATCATCCGGTGACCAGTACCGCCCGCCGGTATCCGCGGCGAGCGATTTCAGCAAAGCGACGTTCTGGCCGGTGTGGAAATTCTCTGCGACCCCATCCTGGCGCTGGAAGGCGATGGTATCGCGACCGGCGCTGAGCGCGCCCTGGTTTGCCGCGATATCCGCCACGTACAAACCCACGGCCGGAGCGGTCCAGTCCGCCTGGTAGCGACCGGGAATGCCCGGCACGGCCCGCAGCGACACATCCGCCTGCAGTCGATCCGGTCCAATCACATGGGCGTTGACGATGGCGTCAGCGGCCGGCAGGTAGTTGCGGTCGCGCACATCGGCCTGCAATTGCACCTGCCCATCATCCTGCAGAATGCCGCTGGACACCTGCGCGCTCAACTGACCGCGCGTGTCCGACACCAGCCAGTGCAGCAGCTGGTGCCAGAACACGGCGTGCGTCGGATCGGCCAGCGGCAGACTCATCTGCCAGCGCCAGGTGCCCCCGGTGGCCAGCACCGCGGTGCGGCCGCGTCCATAGTTTTCCGTCACCAGCAATGGCATGGTCCGGCCGCCCGCATGCATCTGCGCCAGCTCCGCAGCGCCCGGTTTCGCCTTACCCGGATCCTGGAAGTCCATCAGATAGGGCAGCTTGGCCCACAGTGCGAGATTCGCCGTGCGATCATCGACCAGGCGGGTGATCGCGCTGTCGGCGCCGACGCCGGTCAGACTCACCGTCGCCGGTTCGCGATGAAATGTGCCGGTGACCATCGGCAGTGTCACCGGCAATAGATCATTCAGCTGCGAACCGCCCCAGACCCCATCGGCCAGCGACTGCCGCCCGCCGAGCAGCAGCAGTCCACCGCCGCGTCGATCAACGAATTCGCGCATCAGCGTCTGCTGCGCAGCGGTAAAATATCCGGCATCCACCGAACCGATAATCAATCCATCAAACCCAAAGAGATCCTCGGGTTTGGTTGGGAATCCTTGCGCCAGTTCCAGCGAGTCCTTGACCCCCTGGCGGTAGATCTTGTTCTCCGTGGTGCGCAGCATGGACGCCAGCTGCACTGCCGTATCATCCTCTTCGGCGCGCCGCAGGAACTTGTATTCCCAACGCGGCTCCCCTTCCACATACAGAATGCGCCGCGGTCCCGCCTCGACATTGACCAGCCGGCTTACTTCGTTGTTGCGCGTGTTGCCCTCACCCGGCAGAGGTGTCACCTGGAAGCGCAGCACCCGCGGCCCCGCATCGGGCAGATCAAACGTCAGATCGGTGCGGACCGTTGCGCCATCGGCACCCAGCGCCAGCTCCCGGGTGGCCAGCAACTTGTCGGCATCCCTGACGGTCACGCCGACATGGCGGTTGGCGAAACCGGACTGCACGACCTCCACGACGGCCGTGACCCGCGAGTGCGCCAGCGCCCGCGTGGTCAGCGCGGCGCTTTCTATTTCAACGTCCTGGGGAACCTGGGTCGAACCAAAACCGACGGTGTGCACGGGGATGCGACGCTGGCGCAACACCTCGATGGTGTTCCGGTCGATACGCCCGCTGTTGTCGCCACCGTCTGACAGCAGCACCACGGCGCCCACCGGCACACTGGCCGTGTCGCTGGCAAATTGATTCAGCACGGCATTGATGTGAGTCGCCGGGCCATCCGCGATCAGCACCGGCGCCGGTGCGGCCATGCGCACCAGGCCCGAATCGAAACGGTACAGACGGGTCTGAAACGTGCGCCCCAGGGACGCCAGCCAGCTGCCCTGCAGCGCCTCGGAGGCCTGCTGCATGCGGGTTGACCCGTGCTCGACGATGCCCATGCTGCGGGAGTCATCGACCAGCACCGCGATGACATTGGCCTGGGGCACCAGCTCGCTGACGGCAACGGCCGGGCGCCACAACAACAACATGATCAGCGACGCCATGCTCCATTGCACGAGCCAGATCGCAGGCACGCGCCAGCGCCCCGTCAGGTGGCTATTCGCGGCGCGCCGGCCACGCAGTGCCCAGGCCAGCAGCAGCCCGACGCTGATGATACCCAGCACCAGCAGCCAACGCGGCCAGGCGCTGCGCAGCAACAGCTGTCCGTGCAGGAACACGGTCGGCGGATATTTGAACAGCCATTCAAACATCGACGTCAGTGCGTCATGCCATAGACGATGTAGTTGATGCCGACGCGAAACGCCATGGAGGAGAAGGCCTCCGGATACTCGGCGATGTCAGCCCACTCCCAGGCATCTCCCAGGTGCATGTTGTGGCAGATCGCGACCATGATCCGGCCCTTGTCATCGCGGATGCCGCGCCACTTGGGCACATAGCCATCCTTCTCATAGGTACGACCCGTGTTCACATACTGCTCACCCGGAATCTGCATGCGATCGGACAGGTCGTACATCACATGGAAGATTTCATCGCCGTCGGGGAGATCCTCAACCGGGCGATCCGGCAGCACCTGGCGCATGCCGGCCATGAATCGCTCCCAGTCGTCGGTGCCATGGAAGTCATCCACCATCAGGAAGCCACCCTTCAGCAGATACTCGCGCAGGCGTTTGGCTTCGGCCTCAGTGAAGGTCCAGTTGGCCACCTGTACGGCGTACACCCAGGGGTAGTTGAAGATATCATCGCTATCGAGATCGACCACCTGCTCATAGGAGCGCATCTGAATGCGGGTGAGCCGTTTCAGCGCTTCGAGAAATTGCCGGTCGGCCTTCGGGTAATCGCGCGACCAGCCGGAGAAACTGTAGCCATAGCCAAATCCACGACCACCCCCGCCGCCGTACTCATTGGCGGAGGTGTAGCGCAGGCGCGACCAATAAAATTCCGCCTTCTCGCCGGAGTCGTCACTGGTTTGCAGGTCCTGCTGTGAGCGCGCATGCGCCACCCATAGCCACCCACACAACACTGTTGTGACGAGCACAATAGGCCGCCATGATTCTCGAATCCGCATGATCGCCGCCCTCGTAAGTGAGCCTGCGCCACCAGTGTAACGACTTGCCCCCCGCAACGGTGCGCTTCGACCTGCGCCCATCGGTCACAAGCCGCTTGTCGCCGCGGTCATGACATGCCACCATTTTTGACCCGACAACTGGCTTAGCGCCGACATGAAACGCCGTGACTTCGTAACACTGGCTGCAGCAACACTGGGCCAGGCCGGCGCCGGTGAGCTGTGGGCGCAGGCAGGCGGCGCCGCAGCGATGGACATGGGAGGTTCGGACCCCGGCCCCCACGCGGCGCCGGCTGACTTTACTTTACGGATCGCACCGGTGGCCGTGGAGATCGCGCCCAGCCACTTCATCAGTACCGTGGGCTACAACGGCACCTCGCCCGGGCCGGTGCTGCGCATGCGTGAGGGCAAGCCCGTCACGGTCGATGTCATCAATGACTCGGATGCTCCTGAACTGGTCCATTGGCACGGCTTGTTCCTGCCCGCACAGATCGATGGGGCCGAGGAGGAAGGCACTCCGGTCATCCCGCCGGGGGCCCGGCGCCGCTATCGCTTCACGCCGCGCCCGGCCGGCACACGCTGGTATCACTCCCACGCCATGGCAATGGGGGATCTGCATCGCGGCTCCTATACCGGCCAATACGGCTTTGTCGTCATTGATTCAGGTCGCGATCCCGGGGCCTATGACCAGGAAGTATTTCTCGCGCTGCGCGACTGGGAGCATTTCTATACCGATCAGTTCGTGGATATGGACGACCAGGACGCACCCGGTCCGCAACCCGAAAAGCCCGCCAAGCTGGACACCCGCCCAAATGGGCTTGAAGTCATGAGCCAGATTTACTCGATCAACGACAAGGCACTGCGGGCCGGAGAACCGATTCGCGTCAGGCCGGGCAGCCGGGTACTGATGCATCTGCTGAACGCCAGTGCCGTGGAGAACCGCACCATCGCCCTGCCCGGCCATCAGTTCAACGTGCTGGCGCTGGATGGCAATCCGGTCCCGAATCCGAAGTCGGTCAAAGTACTCACCCTGGGGCCGGGCGAGCGCATCGATGCCGTTGTGGAAATGAATCAGCCGGGCGTGTGGATACTGGGAGCCACCGATGACGCCACCCGCCAAGGCGGTCTGGGCGTCGTCATCGAGTACGCCGGCCAGCACCGGCCACCCCAGTGGATCGCGCAGCCGGGCCTCTTCTGGGATTACACGCTGTTCGGCGCTGCGCCCACCACCAAGGCTCCCGACCAGACCATCGAGATGGCATTCGAGAAAATCCCCGGCGGCGCCCGTCCGTTCAACCTGTTCACGGTCAACGGCAAGCCCTATCCGCATGATCGGGAGTTCGTGCTGCAGCAAGGACGTCGCTACCGGCTGCTGTTCCGCAATCGCACCGACGACGCTCACCCCCTGCATCTGCACCGCCACACCTTCGAGCTGGTCAATGTCAACGGCAAACTTACCAGTGGTATTCTCAAGGACACGGTGATCGTGCCCATGTACGGTCGCGTAGCGGTCGATTTCACGGCCGATCAGCCGGGCCCCTCGCTATTCCACTGCCACATCCAGCACCACATGGACTACGGCTTCAAAGCGCTGTTCCGGTACGCTTGAACATTGCCGGCGTTGGCGTTACCGCAACACCCCCTCAAGAATCTTACTTTGTACGGTAAAGTAACTGCTTATGACTGTCATTCATCACGTCGTGCGGGCTGCGATCCGGACCGTATTTGCCTTGGCTCTACTGGTTGGCCTGACGAGTGCCTGGGCCGCGCCCTGGGCTGAAGTCGGTGATGTCCAGCTGCGTTCGGAT
>DATHOA010000002.1:0-19221 GCA_035485475.1 Steroidobacteraceae bacterium
CAGCAGGGCGCCGTCGGGGCCGTGATCCGGCTGATCAACGCCAAGATTCCCAGCTTCGAGGAGCTGGACCTGCCGGTGGTCCTCAAGGAAGTCGCCCTGACCAAGCGCGGGCTGGTCATGATCGTCGGTGGCACCGGCTCCGGCAAATCGACCTCGCTGGCGGCCATGGTCGGTCACCGCAACGAAAACACCAAGCATCACATCGTCACCATTGAAGACCCGGTCGAGTACGTCCACCACCACAAGGGCTGCGTGATCACGCACCGTGAGGTGGGCGTGGACACCGAGTCCTGGCATGCGGCGCTGAAGAACACCCTGCGCCAGGCCCCGGACGTGATCCTCATCGGTGAGGTGCGCGACCGCGAAACCATGGAATACGCCATCCAGTTCGCCGAGACCGGCCACCTGGTGCTGGCCACGCTGCACGCCAACAGCGCCAACCAGGCGCTGGATCGCATCATCAACTTCTTCCCCGATGAGCGGCGCGAACAGCTGCTCATGGACCTGTCGTTGAATATCCGCGCCTTCGTGTCGCAGCGGCTGATTCCGCGCGAGTCGGGGGGCGGTCGGATTGCCGCGACCGAGATCATGCTCAACTCGCCCCTGATCCAGGACCTGATCTTCAAGGGCGAAGTGGCCAAGATCAAGGAAGTCATGTCGCGTTCCACCCGCCTTGGCATGCGCACCTTCGACCAGTCGCTGTACGAGCTGTATGAGAGTGGCTATATTTCCTACGAGGACGCGCTGCGCAATGCGGACTCCAAGAACGAGCTGCGCCTGCGCATCAAGCTGGAGAGCCGGCGTGAGCACGTCGATGCGGGTGATGGCGGCCTGAGCATCGCCGAGGAAGCCGACGGCGGAGGCAAGAACCTGTGAACGCGGCCAGCGACGACCTGCTGCCCGAATCGGAGGGCCCGGAGCTGCGCGCCGCGCAGGGCCCGGCCGGTGCCGACTCTCCGGCGCAGACCGTCCTGAATACCAAGCCGCTGTTCAAGCTGATGGTGGAGAAGAAGGCCTCGGACCTGTTCTTCACCGCCAACGCGCCTATCAAGATCAAGATTGAAGGCCAGATTTTTCCGGTCAACAAGAATGTGCTGACCCCCGAAGTCGTGCGCCAGACCGCCCTGGGGCTGATGAACCAGGACCAGCGCGAGCGCTTCCAGGAGGAACTGGAGATCGACTTTGCGATCTCCCGTCCCGGGCTCGGCCGCTTTCGCGTCAATATATTCATGCAGCGCGGCTACCCGGCCGTGGTGCTGCGCTATATCACCGCCGATATGCCGCGCCTGGAGTCCTTGAATCTCCCGGATGTCATGCGGGATCTGATCATGCTCAAGCGCGGCCTGGTGCTGGTGGTCGGGGCAACCGGCTCCGGCAAATCCACGACCATTGCGGCAATGATCAACCACCGCAACGAGGGCTCCTCGGATCACATCGTGACCATCGAGGATCCGATCGAATTCCTGCATACCAACAAGCGCTCCATCGTCAATCAGCGCGAGGTCGGGCTGGACACGAAGTCCTTCGCCCGCGCCCTGCGCAGCGTCATGCGGGCCGCGCCGGATGTCATCCTGGTCGGCGAAATCCGCGACAAGGAGAGCATGGAGGCGGCGATCAACCTCGCCGGTACCGGGCACCTGGTGCTGGCCACCCTGCACGCCAACAACTGCGCCGAGACCCTCGATCGCATCATCAACATGTTCCCGCGCGAGCAGCACAACCAGATCTTCCTGGACCTGTCGCAGTACCTGCGCGCGGTGATGGCGCAGCGCCTGGTGATGGGCAAGGACGGCAAGCGCGTCGCGGCGGTCGAAGTGATGCTCAACACGCCGCATATCGGCGAGCTGGTCAAGAAGGGCGACGTGATGGGCATCAAGGAAGCCATCATTGCCAGCGGTGAGCGTGGCGTGCAGAGCTTCGATGTCGCCCTGCATGGCCTCGTGAAGCAGAACCGCGTCACTCTGGATGAGGCCCTGATGCACGCCGATTCGCGCGCCAACCTCGAGACCAAGATCAACTTCGGTTGAGGATGACCTCAGCCAGGATGGCCATGCGTACGGCGACGCCGTTGCGCACCTGATCGCGAATGGCCGATTGCGGACCGTCCGCCACATCCGAGGCGATTTCAATGCCCCGATTCATCGGCTGGGGATGCATGACCATGGCATCCGGCTTTGCCAGCTGCAGCCGCTCCGGCGTCAGGCCGTACTTCGCGAAATAGCGATCCGCGTCGGGCAGGGATGCCTGGCTCATGCGTTCCTTCTGGATGCGCAGCATCATGATCACGTCCGCATCCTTCAGGCCCTTGGCCAGGGTCGTGTGGCGGGCGCAGCCGGGGAATTCGCCCGGCTCCGGCATGAACACCGGTGGGGCGACGATGCGCAGCTCCCCGACGCCCAGCGCGGTCAGGATGTGATAGGCCGAGCGCGCGACCCGCGAATGGCGGACATCCCCGACGATCGCGACCGCCAGCCTGGAGAAGTCCGGTTTGCGCTGCTGGATGGTCAGGGCATCGAGCAGGCCCTGGGTGGGATGGGCCACATGCGCCTCACCCGCCGACAGCACGCTGACATGCGGCCGTACATGATCGGCCACCAGTCCCGGAATGCCTTCCTCGGCATCGCGAATCACCAGCACGTCCACATGCAGCGCTTCGAGCGTGTAGATCGTGTCGAGCATGCTCTCGCCCTTGACGCGCGAGGACAACTGCAGCTCCAGGTTGACGACATCCGCGCCGAGCCGCTTCGCGGCCAGTTCGAACGATACGCGCGTGCGGGTGGAGGGTTCGGTAAACAGGTTCGCGACCGTGATACCCGCGAGGTCGCGCGAGGCCGGCGGCGGCTCGCCCAGCGCCCGCACGTAGGATTGCGAGCGTTCGAGCAGGTGCGTGAGCACCGCCGGCTCCAGACCCGCGAGGGTCAGCAGGTGGCGCAGGTGGCCGTTGTCGCGCAGCTGCGGGGTGATGGCGCGGGTGGTCACGGTAGTTTCGGTCACGACTTGCGGTCCCCTTCTCCGGCCAGCCAGCGCGTCAGGATGACTGCGGCAGCGGCGCTATCAATATCTTCACGTTGCACGCGCCGGCGGCGTTGACCGCTGGCGCGCTGCTCCTTGAGCGCGCGTCCGGCTTCGATGGAGGAGCCGTGTTCGTCGACATGCTCCACCGGCAGTGCAAAACGCTCGTGGAGTTGGACGCCGAAGTCGCGCGCGGCCTGCGCCGTGCTGCCATCGCTGCCGTCGGCATTATAGGGGACGCCGACGATGAGCACGTGCGGGGCGAGCGCGCGGATCTCCCGGGCCACGGCGCTCCAGTCCGGCACGCCATCATGGGCGGCGACGGCCGGGCGCGGCGCGGCGGTGGCGGTCAGGGTGTCCCCGGCGGCCATGCCGATGCGGCGCCGACCGTAGTCGAAGGCCAGCGCGATGCGCGGACCGGTTGCAGGCGACTCAGGCATTGCCAGCTGTGAGGCTCAGCTTCTCCACATCGACGCCGAGGAACTGCCAGGAGGCCTGCCAGCGCTTCGTGAAGGGCAGATCGAACAGCAGCCGCTCATCTGCGGGCACGGGCAGCCAGGAGTTGTCGCGGATCTCGCGCTCCAGCTGGCCGGCATCCCAGCGGGCGAATCCCAAGGCGACGTAGGCATCGCTGGGCCCTTCGCCGCGGGCCATCGCGGCCAGTACATCGCGCGACGTGGTGATCTGGATGAGCTCGGACACCTTATGGGTGGAATCCCACGCGCCGCCCGGGCGATGCAGCACGAAGCCGCGGTCGGTGCGCAGCGGCCCGCCGCACAGCACCGCCTGGGCGCCGATCTGCGGGTCACGGGGCTCGAGTTTCATCTGCGAGAGCACATCGCGCAGCATCATGGGCGAGGGCTTGTTCAGGACCAGCCCCAGGGCACCCTTGTCACTGTGCTCGCACACCAGCGTCACCGAATGCGAGAAGTCGCTGTCGGTCAGCGCCGGCATGGCGATGAGCAGATGGTTTGTATAGCTGGTTTGGGTCACCCGAAGGAGTATGGCGGCAGCGGGCGGAGGGCTCAAGGAACCACCGCCACGGGTCCCGTCGCGACCCGGCCGCCCGTGAATTGCCATTCGTAGGCGAACTCCAAGGTGTGGTAGCGGGCGGCCAGATCCGGCGGGAACGGATCGAACGGGCTCGCGAGCTTGAGAATGGCAAGCGCCGCGGCATCCAGGTCCGGGTAGCCGCTGCTGGTGAGGATTTCGGCCTTGGCGAGGTGGCCGTCCGCGGCGATGGCCACCACCAGCACCGGGCTGGCCGCGACGCCCGCGCGCTGTGCGGCCGTGGGATAGTTCAAGGTGCCGATGCGCTCGACCCGCCGCCGCCAGCTGTCCAGGTAGGGGGCGACGATGGATTCGCGCGTGTCCGGGGTGATCCACAGCTGCGCGCGCTGCACCCCGCGCAGTTGCACGGCTCCCGTATCGCTATCCGCGGGGCGCGGCGCTGCCGCGCTGTCGGCTGCCAGGGGTTGCTCCTGGCTCGCCCCGGCCTCACCGGCAACGGCCGAGAAGTAGCGGATATCCGTGCGTTGGGCCACGGTGCTGACCACCGGGTCATCGGCCCGGCTCGCCGCCGGCGCCGAGCTGCTCAGGCTGGTGCCCTCGGCGACACCAGAATGGGGCGGCGGCGAGGCGGGGGCGGCCTCGTTGTGCGCCACCACCGGGGCCGAGGTGTTGCCGGAGCCCAGCTGTGTGCGCTGCGCGAGATAGGCGGCGCTGTCGTTGCGGTTGGCGGTCGGCAGCTCATCCGAGGTCAAGAGCACGTCGAGGCCCCGGGCGCTGCTGTCATGGCTGCCGCCACCGGCAAATGTCAGTCCCAGGATGACCATGCCGTGAATCAGGGCCGCGATGAACAGGGTCATCAGCAGGCGGTCGCGGACCGGGGCCGACCCTTCGCGTGGGATGAGTGCCCGCATCGCCATCGTTAAGGGTGCAGCCGCCGCTCGATGGCCTGCACCAGCAGGTCACCGATATCGATGTGGAACTGCTTGTCGAGCTCGCGGATGCCGGTGGGGCTGGTGACATTGATTTCGGTGACAAAGCCTCCGATCACATCCAGACCCACGAACAGCATGCCCCGGGCGGCAAGCGTGGGCCCGATCTGGGCCGCAAGCCACTGGTCGCGGTCGTTCAGCGGTCGGCCCACACCCTGGGCACCGGCCGCCAGGTTGCCGCGATTGTCGTCCGCGGCGGGGATGCGGGCCAGGGCGTAGGGCACCGGCGTGCCATCCACGAGCAATACCCGCGCATCACCGGTGTCGACGATTTCCGGCAGGTAACGCTGCACCATGGCGTAGCGCGAGCCGTACGCGGTCAACGTCTCGAAAATCACCCGGCTGTTCTTGTCGGTCGGGTCGGTCACGAAGATGGATCGACCCCCCATGCCGTCGAGCGGCTTGCAGACGATCTTCCCGTGTTCGCGGGCGAAGGCGTCCATGTCGGCCATGCTGCGCGTGATCAGCGTCGGGGCGCAGCATTGTGGGAACCACGCCGTGTACACCTTTTCATTCATGTCGCGCAGCCCCTGGGGTCGATTCGCGACCAGCGCGCCCTGCTCCTCGGCGCGACCCAGAATGTAGCTGGTGTGGATGAACTCCATGTCGAAGGGCGGATCCTTGCGCATCAGGATGACGTTGAACCCGCCCAGCGGCTCGGTGCGGCGCTCGCCCAGGGTGAACCAGCCGGCCGCATCCGCACGCACGCTCAGGGGACGCGCATGCCCCATGGCAATCCCATCGCGCAGGAACAGGTCCTGCTGCTCCAGATAGTGCAGCTCAAACCCCCGGGACTGGGCGGCAAGCAGCATCGCGAGGGTCGAATCCTTCGCATACTTGATCCCCGCGATGGGGTCCATGACAACGGCAAGTCGCAGGTTCGGGGTCATCTCGCCAGTTTCGCACGCCCAACAGACCGGGAGTTACGTCGCAAGACGCGAATGCCGCACACCAAGTTGCGGCGCCGATGTGCAAAATCGTGACGAGTCTGCCATAGCAGGGGGTGTGCCGATATGTTAAAACCCGAGCGGCCTGCAATTCGGGCAGGTGACCATTTGGAAACCAAGGTGGAAGGAGTCGTGTCTGTGTCTGGCACTAATTCGAAGCTCCAGGGCCTCAAGGTGCTGGTGATCGATGACAGCAAGACCATCCGCCGCACGGCTGAAACCCTGCTGGCCAAGGAAGGCTGCGAAGTCTTCACGGCCATCGATGGCTTCGATGCCCTCGCGAAGATCGCCGACCACCAGCCCGATATTGTCTTCGTGGACATCATGATGCCGCGGCTGGACGGCTATCAGACCTGTTCATTGATCAAGCACAACAAGGTTTTTCGTGCCATCCCGGTCATCATGCTGTCCTCCAAGGACGGACTGTTCGATCGGGCGCGCGGCCGTATCGTGGGTTCCGAGCACTACCTGACCAAGCCGTTCACCAAGGACGAGCTGCTGAGCGCAATCGAAACGCATATTGGGAGATGATGGCAATGCCATTGGTACTCATCGTCGATGATTCGCCCACCGAGCTGCATGTCATGCAGAAGGCACTGCAGCAGCATGGCTATCGCACCGCCGCCGCGGCGGACGGTGCCGAGGGCATCCGCATGGCCCGCGAAATGAGCCCGGACCTCATCTTCATGGATGTGGTCATGCCCGGCATGAATGGCTACCAGGCCACGCGCACTTTGGTCAATGATCCGAAGACGCGCGCCATCCCCATCGTCATGGTCACCTCCAAGGGTCAGGAGACCGACAAGATCTGGGGACTGCGCCAGGGCGCCGTCGACTACATGGTCAAGCCGGTGTCGCCGGACCAACTGGTGGCCAAGGCACAGGCAACGCTCGCGCACTAGGCGCAAGTTATATAGAGGATGGACGAGGTATCACTCAAGTCGCTGCGGGACCGCCCGTTTGAATTGCTGGCGGAGCTTGAGCGTCGTGGCCGCGCCGTATCGGCCCAGCAGGGCAGCGAGGACGCTGCCGGTCGCGAATGGGTGGGCGTCGCCTTGCGCATGGCCGGGGAGCTGTTCCTGGCGGCCCGCGAGGAGACCCGCGAAGTGCTCAGCGTGCCGAACAGCATCACCCGGGTGCCCGGCGCGAAGACTTGGGTGCGGGGGCTGGCGAATGTGCGCGGCCAGCTGCTGCCCATCATTGATATGAAACAGTTCATCGGCAGCGGCGTGGCGGTACTGACGCGCAATACGCGCATCGTGGTGGTCAACCACCGCGAGATTCCCGCGGGCCTGCTGGTGGATGAGGTGTTGGGATTTCGGCGTTTCGCCGAATCGGAGTTTTCCGGCGACGTGCCGCCGACCGTGGCGCGTTGCGAACGTTACCTGGCCGGATGCTTCCGGCGCGGTCAGGAGCAATGGCCGGTGTTGAGCCTGCGCACGATCCTGGAAAGCCAGGCGTTCGCCGAGGCAGCAGCGTAATGGCACAACCGAACGATCCTTCAGGCAAACCCGAACTGCTGGTGGCACTGGCGGCCTTCCTGGTGCTGATTGGCGCGGCCGTCGCCCTGATCCGCACCGATCTGCAGACGGCGATGATCCCGGTGGGCTTCGCGCTCGTCGCGACCGTCGTGCTGGTGATCCTGTGGGTGAAACTGCGGCGCGTGCGCGACCTTGCGCAGACCCAGCAACTGGCCGTGGACACGCAACGCCGCGAGAGCGAACGCAACCAGCAGGCCATCCTGCGCTTGCTGGATGAGCTGTCGAGTCTCGCGGACGGAGACCTGACCGTGCAGGCCACCGTGACCGAGGACATCACCGGCGCCATCGCCGACTCCATCAATTACGCCGTGGACGCCCTGCGCGGGCTGGTCACGACCATCAACAGCTCGGCCATCTCACTGGATGGCGCGGCCCGCCAGACCCAGGCGCTGGCCCAGCATCTGGCCAAGGCCAGCGGTGCCCAGTCCAAGCAGATCGCCGCCGCCACCGAGACCGCCGGTCACGTCGCCGCGGCCACCGAGGAGGTATCGGGTAATGCCGAGCGGGCCTCCGATGTCGCGCGCCACTCGGTGGATGTGGCCCACAAGGGTGGCGAGGCCGTCCGGCGCACCATCGATGGCATGAACGCCATCCGCGAAACCATCCAGGACACCTCCAAGCGCATCAAGCGACTGGGGGAGAGCTCCCAGGAGATCGGCAACATCGTCGAGCTGATCAACGATATCGCCGAACAGACCAATATCCTGGCGTTGAACGCCTCCATCCAGGCCTCGATGGCCGGGGAGGCCGGCCGTGGCTTCGCGGTGGTGGCCGATGAAGTGCAGCGGCTGGCCGAACGCGCTGCCACCGCCACCAAGCAGATCGAAGTGCTGGTGCGCACCATTCAAACCGACACCAACGAGGCCGTGGTGTCGATGGAGCGCAGCACGACCGATGTGGTGGGCGGCGCGCTGCTTGCCGAGAACGCGGGAGCGGCGCTCGAAGAGATCGAGCAGGTGTCCAACCAGATCGCAAGCCTGGTGCAGAACATCTCGGCCAGCTCCCGGCAGCAGTCCGGCGCGGTCCAGAACATCGCGCGCAATATGCAGGTGCTCAAGGAAATCAGCGCCCAGACCGCTGATTCAACCAGCGCCACCTCGGTGGCCATCGCGAAACTGGCGGAACTTTCCGCCGGGCTGCGCAAATCCGCCGCGGGCTTCAGGCTCCCGGGCGCCCTCGCGCCGGGCAATACCGGCAGCTTCCCGCGCCCCGAAGACCCGCGCGCGTCCACCGTTGTGCGCCCGGTCGCGGCCGTCCGTGGCAGTTAACGGCCGGGAGGCGGGCGGCGCATGACCGAAGTCGCAATCCAGAGTTTCGAGCATGTTGGCCGCGAGCTGAACGTCACCTTGGGGGAGGCGCGCAGCGCGCTCGAAAGCTATGTCGAGCAGCCTGAGAATGTTTCGCTGCTGAATCGCACGGCCGCCGAGCTGCACCAGGTGCAGGGCGTGCTCAAGCTGCTGGAGATCTACGGCGCAGCGCTGCTCGCCGAGGAGATGGAGCAGGTCGCCCGCTACCTGGTCGCCAGTGCCGGTGAGCACAAGAACCAGGCCGAAAGCCTCGATGCCCTGATGCGCGCGATGGTGCAGCTGCCCAGCTACCTCGAACGGGTGCTGGCCGGCGGGCGCGATCTGGCGCTGATCCTGCTGCCGTTGTTGAATGATCTGCGCGCGGTGCGCGGCAGCTCGCTGCTGTCCGAGGGCACCCTGCTGCTGCTGAACCTGAAGTCCGATCGCCAGGCGCAACCGATGGCGGCGGGGGCCGGTGAAGCGCCCCTGACCATCGAACAGTGGGGCCGGCGCCTGCGACCCCGCTTCCAGCTGGGACTGGTGGGCTGGATTCGCGGCGAACGGCCGGACCAGAACCTCACGATGCTGGCCGAAGTCGCCCACAAGCTCGAACAGGTGGCCACGCGCCAGCCGGTGTTCCAGCTGTGGTGGGTCACGGGCGCGGTCATCGAGGCGCTGCAGGAGCATGGCCTGACCGGCGGTGTCTCGATCAAGCGCCTGCTGGGCCTTGCCGATCGTGAAATCAAGCGTCTCTATGAGATGACCGAACCGCGCTATGCGCAAAGCCCGGCGGTCGAGCTTTTGAACAATCTGCTGTACTACGTGGGCCGCGCCGAATCCAAGGGTCCGCGCGTCAGCGCGGTGCGCGCCTCCTTCCGCCTGAATGAACTGCTGCCCGTGGATGATGCGGTAGACCAGGAGCGCGAGAGCCTGTCCGCGCCCAGCGTCAAGCTGATGCAGACCGTGGCAGCCGCCATCCGTGAAGACCTGGGCAAGGTCAAGGATGTGCTGGATATTTTCGTGCGCCGCGGTTCCGGCCAGCCGCAGACCCTCGCCCCGCAGGTCGAGATGCTGCACAAGATCGGCGACACGCTGGGCGTCCTGGGCCTGGGCGAACTGCGCGCCGCCGTCCAGGGGGAGACCGAGCGGCTGGAGAAAATCGTCTCCGGCACCCTGCAGCCGGAGCATTCGCTGCTGGTGGATATCGCGGCAACGCTGATCGGCGTCGAGGACAAGCTGGATGGCCGGCTGGTCGGCATGATCCTGCCGCGCAACCGCACGCCCGAGTCGGCCGAGTCCGGCGATGCGGACTTCCAGCAGGTGCAGTCCGCCGTGCTGCGTGAGTGCATTTTGAACCTGGCGCGCCTGAAGGAATCCATCGCACAAAGCGTCGGGGGGACTCTGGACACCGCGGGCCTCGATGCCTGGCCGGACTTGATGCGCGGGCTCAAAGCGGGCCTGCTGATGCTCGGCAAGTCGCGCGCCGTTGATCTGGTGTCCAATATCCACGCGCGGCTGGCCCCGCTGATGCAGCCCGGGGGCACTGCGGCGCTCACCGGTGGCCGACTGGATCGCCTGGCCGATGCCATCGTCAGTCTCGAGTACTACATGGAGACGCTGCAGGCCGGACGCAGCGATCCGTGGTACATGCTCGACAATGCGCAGGCCTGCCTGGACGCGTTCGAGGCGCAACCGGCGCCTCCCGTGCCGACCGTGGCGCCGCTCGAGCAAAGTTCATTTGCGCAGACCGTGCAGATCGGCGGCGGGGCCGCCGCGGTGCGCGCGCAGATGGAAGCGGACATCAAGAGTCAGGGCACCGTCCCGCCGGTACTGGCGACGGAAGTTCCCGTGGCCGCCGGGGTCGCGGACCCGGAACTGCTGAACCTGTTCGTGGAGGAGGCGCGCGAGGAACTTGCCCGCATCGCCAAGGATTTCCCGGTTTGGGAACAGAACCCGCTGGAAGTCCCCGCGCTGCTGAGCGTGCGCCGCTCGATGCACACGCTCAAGGGCAGCGGCCGCATGGTCGGCGCGCGCGATTTGAGCGAATTCGCCTGGGCCTGCGAGAACCTGCTGAACCGACTGCTCGACAACACCCTGACCCGCTCGCCGGCCATTGCCAAGACTTTGCACGATGCCGTGGCGGGGCTGCCGCAGCTGGTGGATGCACTGGAACACGGCTGGCCGATCCGCTTTGATGCCAAGGCGCTGATGGCGCGGGCGCATGCGCTGGCGGCCGCGCGCGAGGGCGCTGCCAGCACGCCGACCACGCAACAGCCGCAAATGGGCGCGACGGCAGCGGAGCAGCAGGCCGCGGCCACGCAGCTGCTCGAGCCGCAGCCTGCGGATGCCACGGGACCGGAGTTCCTGGCGGTTCCGGAACTCGCCGCCGTGGAGAGTGCCCCGGTGCCTGACGCGCAGCTCACCGAAACCGCACCGCTGGCGGCCTCCGAACCGGAGCCGGCGCAGGATGATGTGCTGCGTGACATCTACATGCGCGAGACCAACGCCCACGTGGCCACGGTCCGCGACTACCTGCGCCAGGAAAACCTGCGGCCCCAGCCACACGAACTCACCGAGGCGGTCTATCGGGCCTGCCATACGCTGTCCGGCAGTTCGACCATGGCCGATGCGCGCCATGGCATCCGCCTGGCGCAACCGGTCGATCACTGGCTGCGAAAATCCTTTGAAAGCGGCGTGGGTCTGACCACGGCCGAACTGGACGTGCTCGCCGATTGCATGAGCGCCATGGAGACCGTGGCCTCGCATCTGGATGAGTCCACGGGCTACTTCGTGGCGCATGGACGCTTGCTGGAGCGCCTGTCGGACGCCGAAAAGGACCTGGACCGCCGCATCGCCGAGAGCATCGAGGCCGAGCGCCGCAATGCGCTGTCGCAGCCCATCGGGGTCGACACTGACAGCGCCGCCGAGACCATGGTGGCCCCGGCCTTTGCGACCTCGGAGAAGTCGATTACGGCCGAGGAGCTGTTCGGCCCGGAGGCGGATGGCGAACCGGAGCACCTGGCGTCGGCCGCGGACAATGCCGCGGCGGAGCCGCCCGTCGCGTACGAGCCGACGCAGCTGATCAAGCTGCCCGAGATCGAATTCCCGGCCGATGAGGTCGCACTGCCCACCCCGGAGGCAGAAGGCCCGGCCATGGATGCGCAGGTGGACCTGCCGCCGGAGGAGGAACCGGTCGCCGATTTCGATCCGGACGTGGCCAGCATCTTTACCGAGGAGGCCACCGAGCTGCTCGAAGTGTGCGAGTCGCAACTGGCCGCCTGGCGCGATGATCCGACGAACACGGAGTGGTCGGCGGCGCTGAAGCGACCGTTGCACACGCTCAAGGGTGGTGCCCGCATGGCAGGCATCACGGCCATGGGGGATTTGAGCCATGAGCTCGAGTCGCTCGTGAACCTCATTGATTCCGGTGGCGCGACGGCGAGCCCGGAGGCCTTCGATGTGATGCAGGCCAGTGTCGATGAGCTGGCGCGCATGCGTGACAGCGTGGCCGCCGGCCGCGGGGTCGCACCGGCACGCGAATGCAGCGCCCGCATCCGTGCCTTGTTGAACGGCGGAACGGCTGCCGCCGCCCCGCCGGCCAGCGCGCCGACCGAGGTTCCGGCGCCGCCGCCGGCACCGGAAGAAGTGCCCGAGGCCCCGCCGGTGACGGAGGAACCCGCGTTCCCCCACTCACCCGAGGTACCGGACACACCCCATGAGCCGGAGATTCCCCAGACCGAACCGCCGCCACCGGCCGAGTTGCCAACGCGCAGCTTTGAGCGGCTGACCGAGTCGGCGTTCGAAGCCCCCGCCGCACCGCACCTGGTGCCGCCGGGTCGCGAGCCCGTGGCTCCCGGTGATCGGCCGGAAATGGCGCGCGTCGATGCCGACCTGCTCGACCAGCTGCTGAATGTCTCCGGTGAAGTGAGCATTTCACGCGCGCGCCTCGAACAGCAGATGGGTTCGATCGAATTCAACTTAGGCGAACTGGCGCGCACCGTGACGCGCCTGAAGGAACAGCAGCGCAAGCTGGAAATCGAAACCGAAAAGCAGATCCTGCACGGTCACGAGGAGGAAACCGGGCATCGCGCCGAGTTTGATCCGCTGGAGCTGGACCGGTATTCGGCCATCCAGCAGTTCTCGCGCGGCCTGGCCGAGACGGCCAGCGACGTGGCGAGCATTCAGCAGCTGCTGGAGAGCCTGGCGCAGGAGACGCAGAACCTGCTGCAGCAGCAGGCGCGCACGGTCACCGAGCTGCAGAACGGCTTGATGCGTACCCGCATGGTGCCCTTCCAGCGCCACGTGCAGCGTCTGTCACGCATCGTGCGGCAGGCCGCCTCGGACACCGGCAAACGTGCGGAACTCATCGTCAGCGGCGCATCCGGGGAACTGGACCGGCAGGTGCTGGAGCGGATGCTGCCGCCCTTCGAACACATGCTGCGCAACGCCGTGGTGCACGGCATCGAGACGCCCGAAGAGCGCGTGGCGCAGGGCAAGAATGACACGGGCACGATTCATCTGGACCTGCAGCGCGAGGGCGCCGAGGTCATGGTGAAGGTGAGCGATGATGGCGCGGGCATGAAGCTCAACGCCATCCGCGACAAGGGCCTGGCGCTGGGGCTGATCCAGCCGGGCCAGTCGCTGTCGGATGAAGATGCCATGCAGCTGATCCTGGAGCCGGGGTTCTCCACGGCCGGATCGATTACGCAGCAGGCCGGGCGCGGGGTCGGCATGGACGTGGTGGCCACGGAGATCAAACGCCTCGGCGGCTCCTTGAACATGGAGACCCGTTCGGGTCAGGGCACCACCTTCACGGTGCGTCTGCCCTTCACGCTGGCGATCAGCCATGCGCTGGTCGTGCGCACGGGCGATGAGTATTACGCACTGCCGCTGCCCACCGTCGAAGGAGTGCTGCGGCTGTCCAAGACCGATGTCTCAACCCATCTGGGGCGTGAAACCGCCACCTTCGAGCAGGCCGGGCAGAAATATCGCTTCCAGCACCTGGCGGCGTTCGTCGGACTTGAACCCTCGGCCCTGCCGGAAGGCGATGTCACGGTACCGGTGGTGTTGGTGCGCGCCGGTGAACACTCCACGGGCCTGGTGGCCGATGAACTCATCGGCAGCCGCGAGATTGTCGTCAAGTCGGTGGGGCCGCAGATTTCCAGCATCCGCGGTATTTCCGGCGCGACCATCCTGGGTGATGGCCGCATTGTCGTCATCCTGGACATCGGCGCACTGGTGCGCGGGGAGTGGCGCTCGCGCTTTTCGGCGCAGCCGGTGCGGGAGAAGGGCGATCGGCGCACCTTCGCCATGGTCGTCGACGATTCGATCACGGTGCGGCGCGTCACGCAGCGATTGCTGGAACGCAACGGCATGCGGGTGCTCACGGCGCGCGATGGCATGGATGCGGTGACGCTGCTGCAGGACAATGTCCCCGACATCATCCTGCTGGACATCGAGATGCCGCGCATGGACGGCTACGAAGTCGCCGCGCATGTCCGCAATGATCCGCGCCTGCGCGACGTACCCATCATCATGATCACCTCACGCGTGGGTGAGAAGCATCGCGCCCGCGCCATCGAGCTGGGCGTGGACGACTATCTGGGCAAACCGTACCAGGAGGCGCAGCTGTTGGATGCCATCGTGCCGCTGGTCGAACGTCACCGCGAGACGCAACGCAGTCGCAGGGTGTCCGCCGATGGCTGAGCGCGTCAATGAGATCTACAGCCTGCTGATTCCGCTGGTCGACTCGCGGTTGATCGTGCCGCGCGCCTGCATCGCCGAGGTCGTCGGTTTCCAGGTCCCGGCGGAAATGGCCGGTGCGCCGCCCTGGTACATCGGCACGATCGCGTGGAACGGTCGCCAGGTGCCGCTGGTGTCATTTGAGGGTGCCTGCGGGCAGAACATTCCGCCCGCCGCCGGGCGCACCCGGGTGGTGATCTTCCACTGCATGGGCGACAAGCTCGAAGGCGGATACTTCGGCCTGGTGTCCCAGGGCTTCCCGCAACTGGTGCGCGTCAGTTCCGATGTGGTGCGGCCGGACAATTCCAAGGTATTTGCGGAGCGCACCCCGGTGATCTGCCAGGTGCGCATGCTCAATGAGACGCCGCTGGTACCCGATATCGAACGTCTCGAAGAGATGATCGCGGAAGAAACGCGCGCGGCTTGAGCGGCGGCCGGTCAATGCCGGTAAAGCGCCCGCTGTTCGCGTTGCAGGAACTCCCGCTCGCGCAGATTCTCACAGGTCGCAATCGCCGCCTGATATGCGGCTGCGGCATCCGCATCGCATCCGAGCCGTCGCAACAGATTGGCGCGCACGGCATGAAACAAATGGTAGCTGGGCAGATCCAGCGCATTGACGATGTCGAGCGCGGCTTGCGCTCCCGCGACCTCTGCCACCGCCACGGCGCGATTCAATGCTGCCACGGGACTTGGCGCGATGCTCATCAGATGATCATAGAGCGCGAGGATTTGCGCCCAGTCGGTATCGACCGCGGCGCGGGCATCGCTGTGCACGGCATTGATTGCCGCCTGGAGCTGGTAGGGCCCGGGGCGATTGCGCGCCAGACACACGCGCAACAGCGACTGCCCTTCCACTATCTGTGCGCGGTCCCAGCTGCTGCGGTCCTGTTCGACCAGGCGCACGAGTGCCCCATCGGCGGCGATACGCGCACTGCGACGTGCATCGATGAGCAACAGCAGCGCGAGCAATCCCAGAACTTCCGGTTCCTGGGGCGCGAGCTCGACCAGCAGGCGTGCCAGTCGAATTGATTCATCACACAGCTCGGCGCGCACCAAGGTCTGTGCGCAAGTCGCAATATACCCTTCGTTGAATATGAGATAGACCACCGCCAGCACGGCGCTGAGCCGCACGGGCAGTTCCTCCGCGTCAGGCACCCGATAGGGAATGCCTGCATCGCGGATTTTGGCCTTGGCGCGCGACAGCCGCTGTGCCATGGTCGGCTCGGTCACCAGAAAGGCACGCGCGATCTGCGCGGTGGTGAGCCCGCCCAACAAACGCAAAGTCAGCGCCACCTGAGACTCGATGGCGATGGCGGGATGACAGCAGGTGAATATGAGCCGCAGCCGATCGTCTTCCACGGCACCCTCCCCAGGGTCTTCGTCCTGATCCAGCAATTGCAGCGAAGCCCTGTGACCTGAGTCGCGCAGGGCTTCGTGCCGCAGGCGGTCAATGGCCCGATTACGGGCGGTCGTGATGATCCAGCCTGCGGGCGCCGCTGGCACGCCGGTCTGCGGCCAGCGTTGCAACGCCACGGTGAAGGCGTCCTGCACGGCCTCTTCGGCCAGCCCGATGTCACCCACGAGTCGCACGAGTACCGCCACGGCGCGCCCGTATTCCCTGCGGAACACCTGTTCGATCTCCTGGATCAACCGTGACGCTCCGTGAAGGGGCGCACTTCGATCGGCACACCGATGGCGCCGGTCAGCTTGCGGGCCCAGCCAAGCGCCGCGTCGAGGTCGGCTACCTTCAGGATGGTGATGCCGCCGATCTGCTCCTTGCTTTCGATGAATGGCCCGTCCGTCGTCAGCATTTTGCCCGCCTGCTCGCGTACTACGGTGGCCGTGCCGGGGGGATGCAATCCGCCGCTGAAAATCCATACCCCCGCTGCCTGCATTTCCTTCTGCAACGCCACGACGTCGCGCATGATTCCCTGCAGCACATCGGCGGGTGGCTGGGTCGCGCCGGCGGGGTAGCAGACGCTGAGAAGATACTGCTTCATGACAATTTCCTTGGAGATGACGCCGGCGAAATGCCGGTTGGTATCCTCTATACGTACGGCCGTGGGTGATTTCGACACTCGGCTGCTCAATCCGGAAGCTTGCCACTGTCCAGATACCCTTCGACTTCCTTCAGCCAGCGCATCTGCGCCTCGCCGAGCAGCAGCCCGCGCCGCAACGCGAGGTAGAGGACCTGTTCGTGTTCGGACCAGCCCTGCTCGCGCTGCCGCAGACATTCGCGGCGCATGTCGCGAAGCATTCGCAGCCATTCCTCCGAGATGCTGCGTATACGATCGAATTCGGGCCGGAATTGCTCCCGGCCCACAGTGTTGCAGCCAAGCAGCTTCACGAGCATGTCGTACTGCGATCGCGGTATCTGCGTGGGCGCGACGATCCATTGCCGCAGCTCTTCAAGTCCGCGCTTGGTGATCGAATAGATCTTCTTGTCGGGTTTGCCTTCCTGGGCCACCAACGTGGCATTCACCCGACCGTCGGTACTGAGGCGGCCCAGTTCCCGATAGACCTGCTGGTGCGAGGCGCGCCAGAAATGCGAATAGACCGTCTCGAAGGCCTTCGTTATTTCATAGCCGGTCTTGTCCCCGCGAGCCAGGACCGTGAGGACCACATGCCGTAGCGCCATTTTCTGCTTGCCCCATCGTGTCTGCTCTTATGCATATCGTTGCATACTGATGCGGCATCAGATATTATGCAACCAGTTGCATATAGGGCCGAAGAGTCGCAGATGCCTGTGTTGCATGATTCCGACGTGGAGCATTTCCGGACGTTTGGCTGGATGCGCGTGCAAGGTGCTTTCAGCACCGATGCGGCGAGTGCCATGTGCACGGTCATTTGGGGTGCACTGGGCCAGGTCGGCATCCTTCGCAATGATCCGTCTACCTGGACCAAGACTCGCCCCGAACACCTGCAGCATCTGAAAAGCGATCCGACCTTTCGGGCCATTGGGAGCGAGCGCACGTTCGGCGCCATCAAGCAGCTACTGGACGGGCAGCCGCTGCCGATGCCGAAGGACTGGGGTGCCTTCTTCCTGCACTTTCCAACCGGTGGCGAATGGAACGTCCCCAGCGCCGGCTGGCACATGGATGGTGATTACACCGGCCAGCTCTCGCCGCCGTGCGGACTACTGATTCACGCCATGCTTACCGATGTCGGCCCGCGTTGCGGTGGCACCAACATCATCAGCGGATCGCACCGCCTCGTCCATCGATGGTTCACTGAGCATCCGCCCGCGGCGGGCACCCGCGCTGCGCAGCTGCGCAAGTCCCTGCAAGGCCATCCCTACCTGCGGGACCTGTGCACTGCGGGCGATCCGCTGGAGCGTACGGCCCGCTTTCACGAGCGAGCCGAAGTGGTCGACGGAATACCGCTTCAGGTTGCGGAAAACACCGCGTGCGCGGGCGACCTCATACTCATGCACACGCTGCTGCTGCATGCCGTGCCGACGGCGCATCTGGGTGAGCAGCCGCGATTCTTGCTCAGTACAGGCATCCAGCAGCCCTACTGGCAAACGGGGCCCGCGAGATGACCGACCACACCACGGCAGGCAACGCGCTGACGGGAAGCTGCATATGCGGAAAAGTCCGATTCCGGATCCGGCCGCCCTTCTCAAAATTCGCGCACTGCCACTGTCAGCGATGCAGAAAAGCCACGGGCGCCGCACATGCCACGAATATCTACATCACGCCAAAGCAGTTCGCATGGGCCGCCGGGCAGGATGCAGTCCTGCGGTTCGACCTGCCTGGCGCCACCAGCTTTGCACTGTGGTTCTGTCGTCATTGCGGCTGTCCAGTCCCGCGTCAGAGCCGAAGCGGTAAGACCATTGTGGTTCCCGCGGGCTCATTGGATGACCATCCCGGCGATTTACCTGGTGCCCGGATTTTCTGTGATTCGGAAGCGCCCTGGGCCTGCGCGGACAAGTCGGTACCGCGCTTCGCCGAATACCCTGGATGGTGGTGAAGACGGAATGACATGATGGACGAGGATCGGCTACAGCCATCCTTTGCCGCGCGCAATTCGGGCCGCTTCGATGCGATTTGCAGCACCCAACTTCAGGATCGCTTCGGAAAGATAGTTGCGAACTGTGCCTGCCGAGATCCCAAGCTGCACGGCGATATCAGCCGTGCTGGCACCTTCGGTCGCCAGCTGCAGGATCTCACGCTGGCGCGCCGACAGCGGATCCGCGTCGCCGGACCATGCCTCGGCGGCCAGCTGCGGATCGATGACGCGTAATCCTCGATGCACGCGGCGCACTGCATCGGCAAGCTCGTGGGCAGGCTGAGCCTTGAGGACGTAGCCGCTCACTCCGGCCTCGAGCGCCCGACGTAGATAGCCAGCGCGAGCGAAATTCGTCAGGACGATGACCCGTGCTCGTGCCTGACCTTGTAGCTGCCGTGCGACATCCAGGCCCGACATCAGCGGCATCTCCACATCGGTAATGAGCACATCAGGCTGATGCTCGCGGACCATTGCAAGTGCCGCAAATCCATCGCTCGCCTGTGCCACGACCTCAATGTCGTCCTCGAGCGAAAGCAACGCTGCAAGTGCTCCGAGCACCATGCGCTGGTCCTCGGCGAGGACCACCCTGATCCTGAAGGCGGTCACCCATGCTCCATGGCCGCTATCGGCAGCATCACGGACAGCTGGGTTCCAATGTCGGAGCTCCACACCGCCGTACCGC
>DATHOA010000003.1:0-15914 GCA_035485475.1 Steroidobacteraceae bacterium
GAGCTCCAGTCACGACAAGTAGCACCATCAAGATCCCAAAAGCCCGGGTGAGTATGCTATTTCCGGCCGCGCTCGCGGTCGACGCCGACCCGGCGGCTTTGTGTCGCGGGCTACAGGCACGAGGAAGTGGGGCGCATAGCAAGCTTAAGGACTCTCAGTGTCAGGTACCCCTGCGCTGCAAAGCATGCGCAGCAAGGTCGTCCACTGCAATTCATAGCGGTCCACGGGCAGCTCGAAGGCCAGCCAGGATTAGCACGCATTCGTCCACCGACGCAGTGCCGATATTCTGGCGCCGTTTTCCGTACGATTTCCGTACCGCACAGAGCGGAGAAACGTAACCCATTGATTATGTGGCGCTCCCTACGGGATTCGAACCCGTGTACTGGCCTTGAGAGGGCCATGTCCTAGGCCTCTAGACGAAGGGAGCGAGGTTTCAAGCCTTGGCGCGAGAGCGCGGTATTATAGAGAGCTGTACACATTGCTCAAGCACTAGAAGCCATACTCCTTGAACTCACCTGTTGACCCGACGGCAGCGGCCGTAAAGCCCCGGATTATCCCGCGGTCCGACCACTCTGTTTCCCGTGCGCATATCTCGCCGAATGCACTGCGAGTGCTGTATCGACTGCGGGAAGGCGGCTTTCAGGCCTTCCTCGTCGGCGGCTGTGTGCGGGATCTGTTGCTGGGCCTGGAACCCAAAGACTTCGATGTCTCAACCGACGCCCTGCCGGAGGAGGTGCGCAAGTTGTTCCGCAACTGCCGCCTCGTCGGCAGGCGTTTTCGTCTGGCCCATGTGTTCTTCGGCCGCGAAACCATCGAAGTTGCGACCTTCCGTGCCTCCAGCGCGCCATCGCAGGCGGAGGAACCGATACCCGACCTCGATGATGATGAAGGAGTTCTCGGCGAGCCTTCGGAATTAGCCGAGGAGCCGGTGGTGGAGCAGGGGTATGGAGGCCGCAGACGCGATCCATTTGATCAGTCCGCGGACACGCACCGGGCGTTCGATGAGTCCGGACGCATCCTGCGCGACAATGTCTACGGCAATATCGACGAAGATGTCTGGCGGCGCGACTTCACGGCCAATTCCCTTTACTACAACATCGCGGATTTTTCGATCTGGGACTATGTGAATGGTGCGGCGGACATTGGCGCGCGCACGCTGCGCATGATCGGCGATGCTGAGACGCGCTATCGCGAAGATCCGGTACGGATGCTGCGCGCGGCGCGCTTCGAGGCGAAGCTGGGTTTCAGCATTGAGCCGGCGACCGCGGCGCCCATCGCACAGCTGGCGGACCTGCTGGGCGCCGTGCCGCCCGCGCGTTTGTTTGATGAGACCCTGAAGCTGTTTCTGACCGGACACGGCGCGCGCAGTTACGAGGTGCTGCGCCGGCGCGGGCTGCTGGCGGCGATCCTGCCCACCGTGGATTCCTATGCGGCTGCCTACCCGGGCAACCTGGTGGAACAACTGCTGTTGCAGGGGCTGCGCAATACCGACGAACGGGTGGCTGCCGACAAACCGGTCGCGCCAACCTTTCTGTTCGCACTGCTGCTGTACGGGCCCATTGCCCGCATCATCGAGGCCATGCCGCCGCAGCACTGGCATGAGACCGGGGCCATCCTGGATGCCTGTGACCAGGCCATGCGCGAGGCGCAATCGCGGATCGCCATTCCGCGCCGCTTTGCGCTCGGCGTGCGCGAGATGTTTGCCTTGCAGCCGCGCCTGGAGCATCCGCGCGGACGGCGGGCGCTGCGGGTGCTGGAGCATCCGCGATTCCGGGCCTCTTATGACCTGCTGCTGCTGCGCGCGCAGCTGGGCATGGCGCCCCAGGACATGGCTGACTGGTGGACACGCCTGCAGGAGGCCTCGGACCAGGACCGCGAGCAGATGGCGGACGATCTGGGCGGATCCACGCCGCGCCGTGAAGGCGCCGCGCGCCGCGGTCCCCGCCGCCGCCGCCGCAGGCCGGCCAGTTCTGCTTGATGGCGGTCTGGCAGCCCGCCTATATCGGGCTGGGTAGCAATCTGTCGGACCCCGCGCAGCAGGTGCGCCAGGCGCTGCGCGCCCTGGCGGACCTGCCCCAGACGCTGTGCGTAGCCAGCTCACGGCTGTACGGATCGCGTCCCATGGGGCCGGTCACCCAACCTGATTTCGTCAACGCGGTCGCCGGCTTGGTCACGCAATTGCCGGCGTTGGAGCTGCTGCGGCAGTTGCGCAAGCTGGAGGGCGAGGCCGGACGCCCCGCAGTGCACGAGCATTGGGGACCGCGGGTGATTGACCTGGACCTGCTGGTCTTTGGCCGCGAGCAGCGCACCAGCCCCGAACTGGTGCTGCCGCACCCCGGTGTAGTGGAGCGTAACTTCGTTCTGTATCCTCTGGCGGACATTGCGCCGGATCTGGAAGTGCCGGGATATGGCCGGGTCCGGGAGCTGCTGCCCCGTGTTGGTGTTGATGGCGTCTGGCCCCTATGACTGCGGCTGCCACTGGATTTCGTTATATCGTCGTCGAGGGCCCGATCGGTGTGGGCAAGACCAGCCTCGCGCGCCGTCTGGCCCAGACCTATGAGGCGACGCTGATCCTCGAACAGGCGGCCGAGAATCCCTTCCTGGAGCGCTTCTACCGCAATCCGCGCGCCGCAGCCTTTCCCGCGCAGCTGTATTTTCTGTTTCAACGCACGCAGCAGCAGCAGGGCTTGAACCAGTCGGACCTGTTCTCGCCCGTAAGGGTGGCGGACTATCTGATGGCCAAGGATCAGCTGTTCGCACGCGTCACGCTGGATGAGGCCGAGTTTTCGCTCTATGAACAGGTCTACGCCAAACTTGGGGTGCTCGCCGCGAAACCGGATCTGGTCATTTATCTGCAGGCGCCGGTGGATGTGCTGCTGGCGCGCATCGCCCGGCGCGGCATCGGCTTCGAGCAGCACATCGAACGCGCATACCTGACGCGACTGAACGAGGCGTATTCACGGTTCTTCCACGAATACGAGGAGGCACCGCTGCTCATCGTCAATGCCGCATCGATGGATCCGATCGGCAACGAGGCGGACTATGAGGACCTGCTGGTCGCCATCAGTCGCGTCAAACGCGGGCGCAATTACTACAACGCCATGCGGCATGGAACCATCTGAATGGACACGGTCACAACCATCGCACAGGTCCGCGAGCGAGTACGCGCCTGGCGTGCACAAGGCCAGCGGATTGCCTTCGTGCCCACCATGGGCAACCTGCATGCCGGACATATGAGTCTTATCGAAGCCGCGCGCGAGCACGGCGAGCGCTTTGTCGCCAGCATCTTCGTCAATCCCATGCAGTTCGGGCCCAACGAGGACTACGCGCATTACCCGCGCACGCCACACCAGGATGAGACCATGCTGGCCGCGGCCGGCTGCGACCTGATGTTCATGCCCGATGTGGTCGAGATGTATCCCAATGGTTCGGACAATGCCGCGCGCGTCGAAGTGCCGGTGCTGTCACACATCCTCGATGGGGAGTTTCGGCCCGGGCATTTCCAGGGCGTTGCCACGGTGGTCACCAAGCTGTTGAATATCGTCGAGCCCGATGCTGCGATATTCGGCGAGAAGGACTTCCAGCAGCTGACCGTCATCCGCCGCATGGTCGCGGATCTGTGCCTGCCCGTGAGCATCATCGGCGCGGCAACCGTGCGTGAACCTGACGGCCTCGCGCTGAGCTCGCGCAACCAGTACCTGAGCGTTGCCGAGCGCGGCATTGCACCGATCATTCATCAGCAGCTGCAGCGGGCGCGCACCAGACTCCTGGCCGGGGCCGCGGCCCGGGACGTGGAGAGCGAGGCGCTCGCGGCGCTGACCGCGGCCGGATTGCGTCCGGACTATTTCGTGGTGCGCGATGCCACGAACCTGCAGCCCGCGCTCGCAGACAGTCCCGAACGGGTGGTGCTGGTGGCGGCCCGCTTGGGCAAGGCACGCCTGATCGACAATCTGCGCGTGACGCGCTGAAGCGCTGCGCGCGGCACTGAATTCAAGCCGGGTGCTGCGCCAGCGCCCAGTCGATATGTTCGCGCAGCAGCGGCGATGCCTCGGCACGGCGCGCCAGCAGGCTGGCCCGGACCTGCGCTGACTGCGGCGCATTGCCCAGCGCCACCGCGATGTTGCGCGACCAGCGCTCGTAGCCGATGCGATAGACGGCCGAGCCGCGCATGCGCTCGGCAAACTGCGCTTCGGTCCACGCGAACAGCTGTGTGAGTTGCGCGCGATCCAGCCCGTGGCGAACCTTGAAGTCCGGATGCGCCGCGGCCTGCGCGAACTTGTTCCAGGGACACACCAGCTGGCAGTCATCGCAGCCATAGATGCGATTGCCCAGCGCGTGGCGCAATTCAACGGGAATGGCGCCCTGGTGTTCGATGGTCAGGTATGACACGCAGCGCCGGGCGTCCAGTTGCTGCGGGCCGAGGATGGCCTGGGTCGGGCAGACATCGATGCAGGCCGTACAGCTGCCGCAATGCGCGCTCACCGCCGCATCGGCGGCCAGCGGCAGGTCGGTGAGTATCTCCCCCAGAAAGAACCACGACCCGGCATCGCGCGACAGCAGATTGGTGTGCTTGCCGATCCAGCCCAGGCCCGCATTGCGTGCCAGCGCTTTTTCGAGCACCGGGGCGCTGTCCACACAGACCCGATAGCCGAACGGTCCGATGCGCTCCAGCAGCTGCTGCGCGAGGGTCTTGAGTTGTCCGCGCAGCACTTTGTGGTAGTCACGGCCGAGGGCGTAGCGGGACACATACGCGAGCTGCGGATCCGCCAGTACCGCCTCCGCAGCAGCGGCATCGGCCGGGAAGTAGTTCATGCGCACGCACAGCGCCCGCACACTGCCCGGAGCAAGCTCGGCCGGGCGGCTGCGCAGCGCGCCATGCCGGGCCATGTAGTGCATGTCACCGTGGTAGCCGTGTTCGAGCCAGCGCAGCAGGTATTGCTCATCCTGCGTGAGGTCCAGTTCGGCGACGCCGAGGGCATCAAAACCCAGTTCCCGGGCCAGGATCTCAAACTGGCTGCGGATCGCCGCCAGGGCGAGGGGTGCAAAGTTGGTCGGGCCGGCCATGGCAGGCCAGTATAATGAGCCGATGGCACTGCCAATCGCCGTTTATTCCGCCGCACAGGTGCGCGCGCTCGACCAGCGCGCCATCGAGTCGTTGCCGGTCTCCGGCTACACATTGATGAAGCGCGCCGGCGAGGCCGCCCTGCGCTATCTGCGGGCCCGGTGGCCCATGTCGACGCGGATCGTCATCGTCTGCGGCGGGGGCAACAACGGTGGCGACGGGTACGTGCTGGCCCGTTTTGCCCAGGCGGCCGGCCTTGAGGTCAGCGTCATTGCCGCGCTACCTGTCGCCGGGCTCAAAGGCGATGCCCGCCAGGCGCATGCTGATTTTGCCGCCAGCGGTGGTGCCGTGCGGCCGCTGAGCACTTCACTGCTGCGCGAGGGTGAGGTGATTGTCGATGCCGTGTTCGGTACCGGATTGCGCGCGGCAGTGCGCAGCGCGGGAGCCGACGCCATCCGCGCCATCAATGCCGCGGGCCGCCCCATATTCGCCCTCGATATCCCGTCCGGTTTGGATGCCGACAGCGGCATGCCGCTGGGTGAGGCCGTGCGGGCCGATTCGACCGTGACTTTCGTGGGTCTGAAAACCGGACTGTTCCTGGGTGAGGGACCGGAGCGTGCCGGTGGCATCTTCTTTGATGATCTGGAAGTCCCGGTCCCGGACATCCCCCAGTTCAGTCCGCGTCTGCAACGCATAACGGAAGCCTGTGTGGTGCAGGCGCTGCCGCGTCGGCCGCGACAGGCGCACAAGGGCGATTTCGGCCACGTGCTCATCATCGGCGGTGGCATCGGCATGCCGGGCGCGGCGCGGCTGTGCGGGGAGGCCTGCCTGCGTACCGGTGCGGGGCTGGTCACAGTGGCCACGGCGCCGGAGAATCTGATCGCCATAGTTGCCGGCCGGCCGGAGCTGATCTGTCTGCCCCTGCACAGCCCCGCCGAGCTGGTATCCGCCCTGGAACGCGCGGACGTCGTGGCCATCGGCCCGGGCTTGGGTCGCAGCGCCTGGTCGCAGGAGCTGGTACGGCTCACCCTCGAATGCGACAAGCCCCTGGTCGTGGACGCGGATGCCTTGAATATCATTGCCGAAGCGGGCAAGCGCCAGCGCGACAATTGGATTCTGACACCGCATCCGGGCGAGGCCGCGCGGCTGCTCGGTATTGAAACCGCCGAAGTGCAGGCGGATCGCCTGGCCGCGCTGGCGGCCTTGGTGCGTGACTATGGCGGCACCATCGCGCTCAAGGGCGCCGGCACACTCGTGGGGCGCAGTGGCAAAGCGCCGGGGCTGTGCGAACGGGGCAATCCCGGCATGGCCAGTGCGGGCATGGGCGATGTACTCACGGGCGCGATCGCCGGGGTGCTGGCGCAGTGTGCGGATCCGTGGCTCGCGACCCGCGCGGCCGTCATGGCGCATGCGCAGGCCGGTGATGCCGCCGCGCGTCCGGGCGAACGCGGCCTGCTGGCCAGCGACGTCGCGCGCGAGCTGCAGGCGTGCGTCAATCCTTGATCGCGGCGAGCTCCGAGCAGACCGAGGCCTGTGGCGCGGGCCTGGCCCGGGCGCTGCCGCACAGTCTTCCGCAGATGCTGCAGATCCAGTTGCATGGCGAGCTGGGCGCCGGCAAGACCACCCTGGCGCGGGGCTTTTTGCAGGCCCTGGGCTATGCGGGCGTCGTGCGCAGTCCCACCTACACGCTCCTCGAATCCTATGCACTGGGCGCCGTCACGGTGGTGCACACCGATCTGTATCGGCTGCAGGACCCGGAGGAACTCGAGGCATTGGGGCTGCGTGACCTGGCCGTCGCCGACCATATCTGGCTGATTGAATGGCCCGAGCGCGCGGGCTCGTGGCTACCTGCGGCCGACATCGATATCGCCCTCGTGGCCCACCCGGCCTTTCACAGCATCGAGCTGAACGCGGCGACCGCGGCCGGTGCGCAGTGGCTGGCACGCGCTCAAGGTTGAATTGCCCGGCCGGGAGTCGTAGATTACGCAGCAGATATGACTGCGAAGTCCATGAAAAGGCATGTTTTTGTATCCTGGGTGCTGGGAACGGCGCTGGCGGCGGGTTGGCCGTGGGCGCAGCTTTCGGCGGCACCCCTCACCCAGATGCGTGCAGTGGAGGTGGTCGCGGATCAGTCCGGGGCCGCGATTTCGCTGCACCTGAGCGCGAAAGTGGCCTACCAGGTCACCACCCGGAAGAATCCAACGCGCATCGCACTGATACTGCGTCATGCCCGCGCGGCCGCGGGGCTGGTGTTGCCGCAACCTCAAGGCGTCGTCACCGGTGTCACGGCGCAGCCGCAGGCCAATGGCGATCTGCGAGTGACGATCTTCGTGGACCGGCCGCTGCCCGTGCGTTTGAACTGGGATGGCGCCGGCCACGGCTCACCGCTGTTGGTGATGCGCCTGGATTCGGCGCGACGCCAGGTGCTGGCGGCCCATGCACCCCGCGAGTCCGGGCGCGACGTTGTGATCGCCGTGGATGCGGGTCATGGCGGCGAGGATCCCGGTGCCACGGGGCATGCCGGGGTGCACGAAAAAGACGTGGTGCTCGCGATTGCCCGAGCCCTGGCGCGACGTATCAACAGCGAACCGGGGATGCGCGCCATTCTCACGCGTGATCGCGATGAGTTCCTGACATTGCGCGAGCGCATGCGCCGGGCACGGGCGGCGTCGGCCGATCTTTTTGTATCCGTGCACGCCGACTCCATCGCGAACAGCGCCGTCTCCGGCTCCTCCGTGTACGTGCTCTCCGAACGGGGTGCGACCAACGAGGCGGCCCGCTGGCTCGCCGAGCGCGAGAATGCCGCGGACCTCATGGGCGGGGTGTCGCTCGCCGATAAGAACAAGGTATTGGCCTCGGTGCTGATGGATCTGTCGCAGTCGGCGAACATCAGCGCCAGCATGTCTGCCGCGCAAAGTGTCATTGGCGCCCTGCAGGGTGTTGGTCTGGTGCGCAAGGCCCAGGTGCAGCAGGCGCAGTTCGTGGTGCTCAAATCGCCCGACATTCCGTCCATGCTGGTGGAGACCGCCTATATCTCCAATCCGGCCGAGGAGCGGCGCTTGCGCAATCCGGCCCAGCAATCCGCCCTCGCCGATGCGATCTTCGCGGGACTGCGCAGCTATTTCGCGGGTAACCCGCCGGCCGGCACCCACTTCGCCTTGCTGCGCGGCGCGCACGCGCCGACCCAGCTCGCAGGCACGGGGGTTCCCGGCGCCTGAGCGATGCGAGTGCTGGATCAGGCATACTTTCGCGTATGCCTATTCGGATCCTGCCTGATGAACTCATTGACCAGATCGCCGCCGGCGAGGTGATTGAACGCCCGGCGTCGGTGGTCAAGGAACTGGTGGAGAACAGCCTCGACGCCGGCGCGCGGCGCATCGAAATCGATATCGAGCGCGGTGGCATCGGGCTGATCCGTGTCCGCGATGATGGCCTCGGGATGGATGCGCAGGAGGTGACCCTGGCGCTGCAGCGGCATGCGACCAGCAAGATCACTTCGATGGATGATCTGCAGTCGGTGGTCACGCTGGGCTTTCGTGGCGAAGCGATGCCCTCCATTGCTTCGGTGTCGCGGCTGCGGCTGCTGACCCGCACGGCGCAGGCGGAGCATGCCGTGGAGATCCAGGCCGAGGGCGGCACGCGCTCGGCCGTACGTCCCGCGGCGCACGTGGTCGGAACCACGATCGAAGTGCGCGATCTGTTCTTCAATGTGCCCGCACGGCGCAAATTTGTGCGCAGCGAAGCCACCGAAGCCGGACATATCGTGCGGCTGGTGGAGCGCCTGGCGCTGTCCCGGCCGGATATCGGTTTTCAGCTGCGCAACGGCGAGCGGATGATGCTCGATGCGCAGGCCACCGATGCCGCCGGGCAGCCGGTCGAAGCGCGGCTGCGCGCCATCCTCGGCGCCGAGTTCCTGGAGCAGGCACTGCCGTTCGAGCATGCCGCAGGCCCGGTGTGGGTGGGCGGGTGGCTTGGGCTGCCCACCGCCTCGCGCGGTGCGGCGGACCAGCAGTTCTGGTTTGTGAATGGCCGCAACGTGCGCGATCGGCTGCTGATGAATGCCGTACGCTTAGGCTATCGCGATGTGCTGTTTCACGGCCGTTACCCGGCCTACGTGCTGTATCTGACGCTTGATCCGGCCATGGTGGATGTCAACGCACATCCCACCAAGCTCGAAGTACGCTTCCGTGATTCGCGTCAGATCCACGACTTCGTGTTCCGCGCGATCACCGAGGCGCTGGCGCAGACGCGACCCGGTGGCGCCGAGCCGGCACCGGGGCAAGCGCTGCGGCCACCGCTGCCGCCGCGCTACGAGCGGGGCCGCGATCCCTGGCATGTGGCCGAGCGCCTGCAGGAAAGTGCCCCGTTCGCCTATGCCTTGGATCTGGGCGCCGCTGCGCCAGCCGTGCCCATCGACACGGACACGCAGCGGCCACTGGGCACGGCGCTCGCACAGATCCGCGGCACCTATATTCTGTCGCAGACCGCGCAGGGGGTGGTGCTGGTGGATATGCACGCCGGGCATGAGCGCGTGCTCTATGAGCAGTTGAAAAGCCAGTACGCGAACGGACTGCCCTCGCAGGCCTTGCTCGAGCCGCTGGTTGTGGAGCTGGCCGCGCATGAGCTGGAGGCGCTGCTCGAAGGCCGCGCCGAATGGGAGCGCGCCGGATTTGAACTGGATGCGCTGGGACATACGCGGCTGGCACTGCGCCGTGTGCCGGCCTTGCTGTCGGGTGCGAAGATTGCGGAAATCGTGCGCGAGGTGGCGCGTGATCTGGACAACCCGGCCGCTGGGCACCATATCGAGGATGCCTCGGACCGCTTTCTGGCGACGCTGGCCTGCCGCACGTCGGTGCACGCCAATCGACGCCTGTCGATGCCGGAAATGGACGCACTGTTGCGGCAGATGGAGCAGACGCTGCGCGCCAATCAATGCAATCACGGCCGGCCCACCTGGGTGCCATTGAGCTGGATGGAACTGGACCGGCTCTTTCTGCGTGGCCGCTAGTGACAATACCGGTGCTGATCCTGACCGGACCCACCGGCAGCGGCAAGAGCGACTGGGCCATGCGCCTGAGTCGGCAGTGGCCCGTGGAAATCATTTCCGTGGACTCCGCGCAGGTGTTCCGGGGTATGGATATTGGTACGGCCAAGCCGGATCAGGCGGCGCGTGCCGCGGTCGCCCATCACCTGCTCGACATTCTCGATCCGGCACAGACCTACTCGGCGGGCCAGTTCGCGCAGGATGCGGTGGCGCTCATCAGCCAGATCCGCGCACGCCGCCACATTCCGCTGCTGGTCGGCGGGACGCTGCTGTACCTGCGGGCCCTGCGCCAGGGGCTGGCGCCTCTGCCGCGCGCATCGCTGGAGCATCGCCAGTCAATTGACGCCGCCGCGGCCCGGCAGGGGTGGCCGGCACTGCATGCGCAGCTGGCGCGCCTGGACCCGCAGGCTGCGGGGAGAATTCACCCCAATGATGCGCAGCGCATCCAACGCGCCCTGGAAGTGTGCCAGCTCACCGGCCAGACGCTGTCCGGGCTGCAGGCCCAACGTCCTGCTGCGTTGCAGGAGCCTGCCCCGATCTGGGCCTTGGTGCCGCAACCGCGCGCGATCCTGCACGAGCGCATCGCCGCCCGCTTCAACCAGATGATGGCGCAGGGATTTCTGGACGAGGTGCGCGCGCTCCAAGGTCGCGGCGATCTGCGCGCCGATCACCCGTCCATGCGCGCCGTGGGCTATCGACAGCTGTGGCAGTACTGTAATGGTCACAGCACCTTGGCCGCGGCGGTCGACGGGGGCGTCGCCGCTACCCGACAGTTGGCCAAACGCCAGCTCACGTGGTTACGTGGTGATGACAGTATCCGCGTCGTGGACCCTCTGGCCCCGGGCGCATTCGAATCATGGAGCTTGGAGGTGGGCGTGGCACTGAGCGGTTTTATCTGCTGATCGGGCCTCGTGGTAGAATATGCGCGACGCCTTGCTGTGCGAGGGGTCAAGCTTGCTTGCACACCGGCAGTTTCCCCAATCGGGCTGCCCGGCCGATCCGAACAACTAGAAGCGCCAGAGAATAAGGAGAACCCCGATGGCCAAAGGCCAATCGCTGCAGGACCCATTTTTGAATGCTTTGCGTAAAGAGCGCGTTCCGGTCTCCATCTATCTGGTCAACGGAATCAAACTTCAGGGTCAGATCGACTCATTCGATCAATTTGTGGTGTTACTGAAAAACAGTGTCAGTCAGATGGTCTACAAGCATGCGATCTCGACGGTCGTGCCGGCGCGCAACGTGCGTCTGGCCACCGATGAAAATGGCACGCCGACCACCACGGTCGAGCCCGCGGCGGAATAGGTCGGGCGCGATTGCAATCCACGTTCTTGCGATACCGTGATCGAACGCCCACGCACGGGTGAACGCGCGGTGCTGGTGCGCGTCGGACTGGGCGCACCAATCGATCCGGAGGACCTGGAGGAGTTCACGCAACTGGCGACCTCGGCGGGTGCGGTGCCCGTGGCGACGATCACGGCCAGACGCGCGCGTCCGGATCCGAAATTCTTTGTCGGTTCCGGCAAAGCCGATGAGCTGCGCGACGCGGCCGTCGCGACCGAGGCGGATCTGATCCTGGTCGATCATGAGCTGTCACCCAGCCAGGAGCGCAACCTGGAGAAGCACACCGGACGACGGGTGCTTGATCGCAACGGACTCATCCTGGATATCTTCGCCCAGCGTGCCCGCAGCCTCGAGGGCAAGCTGGAAGTCGAACTCGCGCAGCTCAAGCACCTGGCCAGCCGCCTGGTGCGCGGCTGGACCCACCTCGAGCGCCAGGCCGGCGGTATCGGCATGCGTGGTCCTGGCGAAACCCAGCTGGAGACGGATCGGCGCCTGTTGGGCCAGCGCGTCAAGGTGCTGGGCAAGCGCCTGGAGCGCATTCAGCTGCAGCGTGAGACCGGACGGCGCACCCGCATGCAGATTCCGGTGCCGACGCTGGCCCTGGTCGGTTACACCAATGCGGGCAAATCAACCCTGTTCCGGACGCTGACCGGCTCACCGGCCTATGTGGCCGATCAGTTGTTCGCGACGCTCGACCCCACGGTGCGGCGCATCCGGCTGCCGGGCGGCACGCCTGCGGTGGTGGCCGATACGGTCGGCTTCATTCGCGAACTGCCGCATGAGCTGGTGGCCGCGTTCCGTTCGACGCTGACCGAGGCGCGCGAGGCGACGGTGCTGCTGCACGTGGTGGATGCCAGCGATCCACGCCGCAGTGAACGCATGGAACAGGTTGATGAGGTGCTGCGCGAGATCGGCGCCGGCGATATCCCCCAGATCCTGGTCTACAACAAGATCGACCGGCTGCAGATGGCCCCGCGCCTGGAGCGCGACGCGGACGGGCGGGTGTCGTCGGTGTGGATTTCGGCGATGCAGGCGCTCGGGGTGCCGCTGCTGGCGGAGGCCATCACCGAACGCATCGCCCGCACGGTGCAGGTCGCGCGGGTGCGGATCCCGCCGGGGGCCGGACAGTTGCGCGCCCGCTTGTACGCCCGCGGGGTCGTCAAACAGGAGGTGGTCCTGGAGGACGGCCAGCTGGAATTGTCGCTGGAGTTGCCGAACGTGGACCTGCTGGAACTGGCCCTGGCGCCGGGGGTGGTGGTACTCGAGTCCGGTGGGTCCGAGGTGCCTTGTACGCCCGCGGCGGGGTATCTGGAATTGGCCGCGGCTGCTGCCAGCGCGGCCAAATAAATATGGCCTGGAATCAACCCGATCCGCAGAAGTCCCCCTGGGGTAAGCGTCCCGACGCCGCGGGCGCTGATCTGGACGCCCGCATCAAGGAGTGGCAGCGCCGGCTCGGTCAGCTGCTGCGCGGCGGCCCTGCGGCCGGACCCTTGCGCACCCGCGTCGTGGTGCTCGCCGTCGCCGCGCTGCTCGTGGGTTGGGTGTCCACCGGCTTGTACGAGACCGCGGCCGCCGAGCGCGGCGTCATTCTGCGCTTCGGGGCTTACCAGCGGATTGTGCAGGCGGCGGGCGCCGGCTGGCATCTGCCGTGGCCGATCGAAACCCTCTACAAAGTCAACGTCATGAGCGTCAAGAGCCAGGAATTCCGGCCGCAGGTCCTGACCTCGGATGTGAACCTGGTCGATCTGCATTTCTCGGTCCAGTATCGCTTCACGGACCCCATCAAGGTGCTGTTCCAGGTGCGCGATCCGGAGGTGACGCTGGGCGAGGTGAGCCAAAGCGCGCTGCGCGAAGTCGTGGGGCAGAGCACCCTGCAGGATGTGCTGGCCGGCGTGACGCGACCCCAGGTCACGCAGCGCACGATGCAACTGGTTCAGCACATGCTCGACAGCTACAACAGCGGCATCGCCATCAGCTCGGTGAATCTGACCGATGTGCAGGTGCCCGATCCGGTGATCCCCTCGCAGCATGACGCGAACAAGGCCCTGGCCGATGAGGAGGGCTATGTGAAGCAGGCACAGGCCTATGCCAATCGCATCGTGCCGGCGGCCCAGGGACGTGCCTCGAGCATTCAGCAGGACGCGGAGGCCTACAAGGCACGCGTGGTGGATATCGCGCAGGGGCAGGCCACGCGATTCCTGGAAGTGGCCGCGGCCTATCAGCGCGCGCCGGCCGTCACGCGCGAGCGCTTGTACCTGGAAGCCATGGAGACGGTGCTCGGCCGTGCCAACAAGGTGATCGTGGATACCAAGCCGGGCGCCGGCGGTAATGTCATCTATCTGCCGCTCGATAAGCTGATGGGCCGATCCGCGGCCAGCGACGCCAGCGCGTCGCCCGGGGGCCGCCCGGGCAGTGCGCCGCCCCCCGGCACCCCTGACAGCGCGGCACCGAGCGATTCAGATGCGGATGCCGGGCGTCAGTCCGGACGCAGCCGGAGCGATCGGTAGATGGCCGTGAAACCGGATATGCGCTGGGTGGGGGCCGTGGTGGCCGCGGCATTGCTGGGCACGCTCGCCTCGCTTTGCGTATTCACCGTGGCCGAAGGGGAGCAGGCGGTACGCACCCAGTTCGGGGCCATCGTGCGTTCGACTTACGAACCGGGGTTGCACTGGAAGCTGCCCTGGGACAGCGTCACCCGCATTGACCGGCGAACTCTGAGTGCTTCGCATGCCGATGAGACCTTCCTGACCAATGACAATCGCGGGTTGATCGTCGACTTTTATATTCTGTGGCGGGTGGCCGATGCATCGGCGTACTTCCAGGCCACCGGTGCCAGCGAGGAGGTGGCCTCCCAGCGCCTGTCCGATGTCGTCAAGGACGGCATCAAGTCCATCGTGGCACAGCGCACGCTCGAGCAGATCGTCACCGCCGAGCGCTCGGTCGTGACCGGCCAGGTGATGGATTCGGCCAACCGTACCGTGGCCGCGCTGGGTATCAAGCTGGTGGACGTGCGCGTGCAGGCCATCAATCTGCCGGATGAAGTCAGCACCCGCGTCTATGAGAGCATGAAGCAGAACTTTGCCAAAATCGCCAGTCACCTGCGCGCCGAAGGACAAAGCTCGGCCGCGACGATCACCGCCGGGGCGGACCGCGAGAGCACCGAAATCATCGCCACCGCCGAGCAGTCTGCGCTTGGCGTGCGTGGCGCCGCCGATGAACAGTCGGCCGACATCTATGCCAAGGCCTACGCCGCACACCCGGACTTCTACGCCTTCTATCGCAGCCTGCAGGCCTACGAGAGTGCGCTGGGCAAGGAGGGGGATGTGCTGGTGCTATCGCCCGACAGTGAATTCTTCAGGTACTTCAAGAGCCCCGGTGAGTCACCGGGACGTTGAGAGCAAGCAACATGGGAAAGTTTGTCATCGTCATCGGCACCCAGTGGGGCGATGAAGGCAAAGGAAAGGTCGTGGATCTGCTGGCCGACCGCGCGCGCGCGGTGGCGCGCTTCCAGGGCGGTCACAACGCGGGCCACACACTGGTCATCGATGGCCACAAGACCGTACTGTCGCTCATACCTTCCGGCATTCTGCGCGAGCAGGTGCGTTGCTTCATCGGCAACGGCGTGGTGCTGTCGCTCGAAGCGCTGGCCACGGAGGCCACCAAGCTCATCACCCAGGGCATACCGGTATTTGACCGCCTGCGAATCTCGCCGAACTGCCCGCTGATCCTGCCTTCGCATGTGGCGCTGGACCGCGCCCGCGAACTTGCCAGTGGCGCCAACGCCATCGGCACCACGGGTCGCGGCATCGGACCGGCCTACGAGGACAAGGTGGCGCGGCGCGCGTTGCGCGTCGCGGACCTGTTCCAGCGCGAGCGCTTCGCGGCGAAGCTGGGCCAGGTGCTCGACTTCCACAACTTCGTGCTGCAGCATTATTTCAAGCAGCAGCCGGTGGATTTCCAGAAGACGCTTGATGAACAACTGGCGTTGGGCGAACGCATCAAACCCTGTGTCGCGGATGTGACCCAGGCGCTCACGCGACTGCGCAATGAAGGCGCGAACGTGCTGTTCGAAGGCGCCCAGGCCGCCATGCTGGACGTTGATCTGGGCACCTACCCGTACGTGACCTCCTCGAACACCACGGCCGGCTATGCCGCGACCGGCACGGGCATCGGGCCGCGGGTATTTGATGAGGTACTCGGAATCGTCAAGGCGTACACCACGCGCGTCGGCGCGGGCCCATTCCCGACCGAGCTGTTCGACAGCGATGGGGAACATCTCGCCCGCGTGGGCCATGAGTTCGGCTCGGTCACCGGCCGCAAACGCCGCTGTGGCTGGTTTGACGCCGTGGTGCTGCGCCGTTGCATAGCGCAGTCCAGCGTGACCGGCCTCGTGGTCACGAAGCTGGACGTGCTCGATCAACTGGAAACCATCCGTATCTGTGTCGGCTATCGCAGCGGTACGGAGGT
>DATHOA010000004.1:0-2805 GCA_035485475.1 Steroidobacteraceae bacterium
GACGGTGCGTGGAAGGCGACGGGTTCGCACGGTCCAATCAATCGGGTCTTTCTCAAGGAGCATATCCAGACCATGTACCTCGCCATGCTGCGCGAGGCACAGCTGTTCGGCGTCTTTGCCGCGGTCGCCGTCGTACTCGCGTGTCTGGGTCTGCTGGGACTGGCGGCGTCGATTGCCGAGCGACGCACACGCGAGATCGGAATCCGCAAGGCTTTGGGGGCAGATACCGGCGACATCATCGGTCTGCTGCTGCGGCAGTTCGCCAAGCCCGTGCTGTGGGCGAATCTCATCGCGTGGCCCGTGACGGCCTACGCCATGCACCGCTGGCTACAGGGGTTTGCCTATCACGTCGATCTGGCTGCCTGGCTATTCCCGGCCGCCGCGGCGGTCGCGCTGCTGATCGCATTGCTGACGGTTGCTACCCATTCGATTCTAGTGGCCCGCGCGCAGCCCGTGGCGGCGCTGCGCTACGAATAGGATCCGGCCCCACATGTTCCGCAACTGCCTCGCCGCCGCGCTACGCCATCTCTCGCGCAACCGGTTGTATACGGCGATCAGTGTCTTCGGACTGGCGGTTGGGTTGTGGGGTGCGCTTCTGACCGGCCTTACGATTCGCAGCCAATACGCTCAGAATCATTTCATCCTCGGGTATGAGCGGATCTACCAGGTCGTCGCAACCATCCAGGTGCCTGGCTTGCCCCTGCAGTATTCCGATACGACTTTGAACAGTCTGGCGCCGCTGCTGCGGTTGAGTATGCCGCAGCTCCAAGGAGCCACGCGACTTACCTCAGAAACCCTGCTGCTGCGCAATGCCGCCGTGGAAGCCGGCGAGCAGGTTTACTGGGTTGATCCAAATTTCTTTGAGCTCCTGCGCCTGCCCCTTGTCGCCGGGGACCTGGCCCACGCCCTGGCGCGGCCCGATGGCATCGTTCTGCCGCGGAGCATGGCGCGCAAATACTTCGGGCGCGATGACCCGATCGGTCAGACCGTGATGCTGGCGGATGCGCGGCAACTGATGGGGCGACTTTCTGCCCTCGGCAGTCCCCGTCCCATGGTGGTGACTGCGGTCGTCGAGGACATGCCCCAGAACGGCACCGGATTTCAGACCGGCGCTTTTGCTTCGGGACTGGCAAGCTTTTCGAAGCTGAACCGGCTCGATCACGACCCCACGAACCTGCCGGGCACCCACGCCTTGTCGACCTCCGTGACCACTTTTCTGCGCCTCGCACCCGGTGCGTCGATCGAGAGCGTAGGACGCAATTTGCAGGCGGTGAATGTTCGCTCCTTCGTGGATCTTGTGGGCGCTGCCCGTTTCGCCAAGATGGGTGGGGCATTCGTATCACTGGAGCTGATACGCCTCGACCGCATCAACTCGCACCCGGGGCTGCATCCCGATTTCAAAGGCCGGCTGATCATCTCGATTATGCTCGGGGGCCTGATCCTGCTGATCGCCTGCGTCAACTTCATCAACCTGATGACGGCTCGCGCCGCGCGTCGCAGCCGGGAAGTGGGCATTCGCAAATTGGCAGGAGCCGGTCGCCACCTGTTGATGCTGCAGTTCCTGGGTGAGTCCACCCTCTATGTGCTGACCGCGATGCTGGCAGCGGTCGCGTTCACCGAGTGGTCGCTGCCGTACGTGAACGCTTTTCTGGGTTCGGATGCGAGCTTCGATTATTGGCGCAATCCCGCGCTGCTGGCCTGCCTGCTTGCCGCCACCGCGTTGCTGGGAGCTCTGGCCGGCGTCTATCCTGCCCTCATCATGTCTGGGTTCCGGCCGTTGAGCGTACTGAAGGGACTGGGCCAGTCCGGTGGCGCAGGGTGGGTGCGCCAGGGCCTCGTCACGTTGCAGTTCGCGATTCTGGTCGCGCTGGTGATCGGTGCCACGGTCATCTATCAGCAGCGCATCTATGCCACGACCGACGCGCTGCGGATCAAGCCCGATCAGATCCTGGGCATCTACTCACCGTGCCGTGCGGCCTTCGTCTCCGAACTCAAAGCACTGCCCGGGGTGCAGGCCGTGACCTGTTCTGGCCTGCAGATTCTGGGCGTGGCAGACACCTCCTCGGTGAAGGCGCGGGACGGTGCTGACGTGTCAATGGCTGACGTGCCGACCGACCTTACGGTATTCAATTTGTACGGCCTGAAACCGCTTGCCGGCAGCTTTGGCGCGCAGGGCGATCGGGACTCCGGCCAGTACGTCATCAACGAATCCGCCGTAAGGCAATTGCGCTTCGCCTCGGCTCAGGCGGCCATCGGCCAGAAGCTCGACCTGCCCTTCTTCGGCCAGCCCGGCGATAACGGTAAAGTGCATGGCATGCACATCGTCGCTGTAGTGCCTGATTTCACGATGGGCACGGTGCAGCGGCCGATTCCGCCAACGGCCTATGTCGTCGCGCCCGATGTCTACAATCTGATCAGCGTCAAATTGACGGGCCGACAAATACCGCAGACGCTGGTTGCGATCGATCGGGTATGGACGCGGAGCGGGGGCGAGGGGCCCATCAATCGTTTCTTCATGAACGAGCATATCGAGCAGGAGTATCTGTCGATGCTGCGCGAGGCCCAGGGCTTCGGCATCTTCACCGTCGTGGCGGCGCTACTGGCCTGCCTGGGATTATTCGGACTCGCCGCCTCCATTGCCGAGGGCCGCACCCGCGAGATCGGCATCCGCAAGGCGCTCGGCGCCGACACCTCCGACATCATCCGTCTGCTGCTGTGGCAGTTCAGCCGGCCGGTGCTGTGGGCCAATCTCCTCGCCTGGCCCGTCGCCGCCTGGGCAATGCAGCGCTGGCTGCAGGGCTTCGC
>DATHOA010000005.1:0-4462 GCA_035485475.1 Steroidobacteraceae bacterium
TGGAGATGGGGATGTGCTGGTTCTGCTTTCGGCCAAGCACCGTCCGACACAAGAGTGGATGAAGATTCTGCGGCAGGATTTCGCTCAGAAGTTTCCTCAGGAGACCTTCTTTTTTGAACCGGCAGATATCACCAATCAAACGCTGAACTTCGGGCTGCCCGCTCCGATCGATGTGCAAGTCCGGGGAAAGGACGCAGCGGCGACGGCGCGAATAGCCGAAACGTTGCAGGAGCAAATCAAGAATATTCCCGGCGCAGTGGACGTGTTTATGCAGCAGGCAGTCAACGCGCCGAAGCTGAATATCCAAGTGGACCGGCTGAAAGCGCAGGAGCTCGCGCTGACGACGAAAGACGTCTCTGACAACGTACTGCTCTCGCTTTCGGGCAGCGGGCAAACCGCGCCGAATTTCTGGCTCGATCCGGCGAACGGCGTTGAATATCCGGTCATCGTGCAGGTGCCGCAGTACCGGTTGGACAACCTCGATACGCTGGACCGGACGCCCGTGACTGCGATGACGACTGGGGCTAGTGACCAATTGCTGGCGAATGTGTCGGAGACGCAGCGGCAGGTTTCGCCGATGACGGTCTCTCACTACAACGCACTACCCGAGATGGATGTGTTCGCGAATGTGGAGCAGCGAGACCTGGGCGGGGTGGCAAGCGACGTAGAGAAGATCGTCAAGCAGAACTCACAACACCTGCCGCCCGGTGTCGAGATTATTCTGAGCGGTCAGGTGCTGACGATGAACACGTCATTTCAGAACCTGGAGATCGGGATCGCAGCGGCGGTTGTGTTTGTATATCTGCTGATGGCGATGAATTTTCAGTCATGGACCATCCCCTTCATCATTCTCATGGCGCTTCCCGGGGCTTTTGCGGGGATTGTATGGATGCTGTTCCTGACACAGACGACGTTCAACGTGCCATCGCTGATGGGGGCGCTGATGACCATCGGTGTTGCGACCGCAAACAGCATCCTGGTGGTGAGCTTCGCGGGCGACTCGCGCGGCGAGGCCGAAGGGAGCAACAATGCAAAGCAAGCGGCTCTGATCGCGGGCACGACACGGCTGCGGCCGGTATGCATGACGGCGCTGGCGATGATCATCGGCATGCTGCCAATGGCACTGGCACTGGGCGAGGGCGGCGAACAGAATGCGCCGATTGGACGCGCGGTGATTGGAGGCCTCTTGTTCGCGACGGTGGGAACGCTGCTAATCGTGCCGGTGATGTATTCGCTGCTTGGCAAAGAGCCGCCAGTGAACTGGGATAAGCGGATCGATGACGAGACGCAAGGAGCGTACCAATGAGCACAGAAGCCACTACACCGCCTTCGGAAGAGCGGCACGATGAGCATCGGCAGCGGAGGACCGGCAGGCGGCTGCTATGGATTCTGATCGTGATCGCCGTGCTGGTTCTAGCCCTGCTGGTTGGATGGCTGCCCCACCAGAAACGGAATAAGGAAGTGGATGCCAAAGCTAAGCAGCAGCAAAACTCTGTGCCGGTGGTCGAGGTGCAGGTCGTGCATGGTGCGAGCGCAGAGCAGGAGTTGACGCTGCCGGGTACGGTGACCCCACTCAAGTCCGCGCACATCTACGCACAAGCTTCAGGGTTTCTGAAGGCGCGGTATGTGGACCTGGGGGACACGGTACGCAAAGGGCAGCTACTGGCATTGATTTCGGCGCCGGAGCTGGACGCTATGGTGTCCCAGCAGACAGCAATAGTGCAGCAGAGTAAGGACGGAGTGTTGACTGCGCAGGCAACGCTGCGGCTGCAGCAGGCGACGTATGACAGAGTTCATCCACTGGTGCTCCACGGCATTTTGTCGAAGCAAGAGGACGATACCGCACTGGCGGCGGTGGAGTCGGCACAGTCGAACCTGGAGGCCGCGAAGAGTGCAGTGAAAGCGGCGCAGGCCGCGCAGGTTCATGCGCAATCCATGGTAGATTTTGAGCAGGTACGCTCGCCCATCGACGGCACAGTGACCGCACGCAACGTCGAGGTGGGCAGTTTTGTGTCCGCCTCGGGGGCCGCGCTGGGCACGACGTCTGTGTCTGCGGCCGCCCTCACGGGAGGGCCACCGACTGGCGGCGCGCAGGGGGGCGAGTTATTTGATGTCGTGGATCTCCGCAGCCTGGAGATCTTTGTCTCCGTGCCGGAGCAGGATGCACCTTTCGTGCAGGCTGGTCAGACGGTGGATCTGACTTTTTCCGAGATGCCGGGACAGACGTTCACGGGCAAGGTGATCCGCAGCAGCGAATCTCTAAGCCAGCAGAGCCGGACGCTGCTCGCAGAGGTGCAGGTGAGCGACGGGCAGCATCGATTGCGGCCAGGCATGTTCGCCTCGGCGCAGATGCACTATAGGGCCCCGAACCCGGGTATTTTGATCCCCGGTGACAGTCTTCTTACCCTCGCGCGCGGCGAGTTTGTGCCCGTGGTCGAGAACAACGTCATCCAAATGCGACCCGTGCATGTGGGGCGGGACTTGGGCACGCAGGTGTACATCGTCGCTGGGCTGAGGGACGGAGACTTAGTCGTTGTGAATCCTAACGATCTGGTGAAGGAGGGCGTCCGCGTGACCACACGGCCTGCGCCTAAGGGTCAGCAGGGTGAGTCAGGTTCCGGTGCAGCAGGCAGAAGCGCCGGGGAAGGCGGCCAGAGTCACAGTGGTGGGGGAACCGAATAGGAGCAAATCGCGAAGCAGCGCAAACAGGAACAGCGAGATCAATCACAAAAGATTTGCCGGAAGGAGGGCCGCTCGACGTGAAATGCCTTTTTCGTTTTTTCGTTGCACGACAGGAAGCCGGGCAGGCTTTCAGAGGGTATATCGCAGGGTGCGCGCTCGCGTGCGGGGCAGTGGCTCAGCAACCTTCTGATACGCTCCACAACACGGCAGGAGTTGTCGATGCGCCACGGCCTTCTCCATCGCTCGCGCAAACCCCAGTGAGCGCGACAGCTCCGGCGAATCCACAGGATGGGCCGCTTTACCTAAGTCTGCAGGAAGCCTTTCGAATGGCGCTTAAGAACAATCTCGACATTGAGTTTGAGCAGATTGATCAGACAGTCGCGGACCTGAGCGTGCCGCTGGCAGAAGGCGGCGGGTTACCGCGGGCCATCAATTACACGGTGGCGGATACGCCGGCGGGCGAGGCCGGAGTGGCGGTGCCGCTGCTCAGCTTCTCATCCCCAGGTATGTCACCGATGAGTGTCGACCCGATCGCTTCGACGGTGTCTTCGTCGTACAACACGAGCCGTGTACTGGAGGGGACACACTCGTTATCTCTAAGCTCAAGCCAGTACTCGGGCGGAACGCCTGTGCCGGGTTTCGATGCACAGCTGCTGGGTCGGTATGGATGGTTACGGCGCAATCCAGCAGTCTCGCTTACCTCAGCGACCGCGGGCGCGACGACGCCGGCAAACACAGTGATAACGGACAATACGCTTGGCGATACGGTCCTGACCAAGGGTTTTAGTGCGGGGACCACAATTCAGCTGGGTGTTAACGACTTTGTGCAGAGCTTCTACTCGGGGCGCTCCAGCCCAGTTCCCTTCTCACACCCGAATGCTTACGCGCTGATCGCGCAGCCCCTGTGGCGCGGCGCCGGACACGCGAACAACACTCGTTATATCGCCATTGCCAAGACAAATAAAAATATCTCGGCGGCTGTCCTCGAGCAGCAGATGATCAGCACGATCAGCGGGGTTAGAAATCTCTATGTTGACCTGGTGAGCTTGCAGGATTCGGTCAAAGTGCAGCAACAGGCATTGTCGGCTGCTGAGTTGCTGTTGAATAACGATCGGCAGCAGATGAATGTAGGGCGCCTGGCGCCCATCGAGGTAGCGCGGGCGGAGTCGCTGGTGACGAGTACGCGGCTGATGCTGACTCAAGTAGTCGCTCTGCGGGACCAGCAAGAAGTGATTCTTCGGACGTTGCTCGATCCGCAGTCACTGAGAGGCACCGATGGCAATATTGCCGAGATCGTGGCGACAGACCCACTCGCGGCGCCGCAGGCGGAGACGGCCGCACCTCTAGCCGAACTGGTGAAACGCGCGTGGGAAACGCGTCCCGATGTGCGCCAGGCAAGGATGCAGGTGACAAACGGCGAGCGGCAGGTCGCAAGCGCGGCGAATGCCGCAAAGCCGGAAGTCGATATTTATGGCACCTATGAAAGCCGTGGTGTGGTGATCCCGGGATTGACCGCGATTGGGGGCGATCCCTTGACGGGAAATGCGCTCATCGACCCGGTTCCGGCGGGCGGGGCTCGGTCGTCGACTATATATGAAGCCGGAATCCAGTTCTTCCTTCCGGTGCAGAACCGTGTAGCGAAGGCGAATCTAGGGGCCGATCAGGCGCTCCTGCGGCAACAACAGCTGCGGGTTACTCAGCTGGAATCGCAGGTGGCAGCTGAGGTCCGCAACGCAATCACTGCGCTAAACGCCGCAAACAATGCGGCCAGTGCGGCAAC
>DATHOA010000006.1:0-14697 GCA_035485475.1 Steroidobacteraceae bacterium
AACCGTACGATCGTCGACCACGAAGACGGCGCCGCTGTCACCCTCGGTCTGGACGGCATCCGCCGGCACGATGACGGCTGTGGACACGGCGGATGAGCTGCCCGCGGCGGGGGCGGCATCGTCTACGAAGGACACGCGCGCGCCCATTTCAGGCAGGACGCGCGTGTCCCGCTGCTTGAAGCCCACGCGCACCTCCACGGTCGCCTTGGAACGATCCGCGGTGGGGACGATGGCGATGACCTCGGCCGGGATATGCCAGTCCGGATAGGCGTTGAGCGTAATCGCGGCCGGCTGTTTCGCGTGCACGCGGCTGATGAAGTTCTCACTCACATCCACGTCGACCTCGAGCGAGTCCATGTCGACGATCGTGGCGATACCGCCTCCTCCGGAAAAACTCGGTGAGACGATTTGGCCCGACTGCGCGCTTTTGACGGTAATCACCCCGTTGAAGGGCGCGCGGATCACCGTGAGGTCCTCGTATCGTTGATTCACGGTGACGTTTGCCTTGGCCACCGCCAGATTCTGTTCCGCCACCAGCACGGCCTGCTGCAGCGCATCGTCATTGGACTTCGCCGTATCAAAGGCGTCCTGGCTGATCAGGGCCTCTTTGAGCTGGGCCTGGTTGCGCAGGAAGGCGGGGTGAATGTCGGCTGCGGCCAGCTTCGCGGCCGCGAGTGCCGCCTCGAGCTGTTTGACCTGCACCTTCGAGGCCTCCAGGGCCGCATAAGTGTTGGAGTTGTCCAGCCGCGCAATGACCTGCCCCTCCTTGACGATATCGCCGGCCTGGACCAGGACTTCCTCAACCTTGTAGATGCCATTGGCCGACACCTGAGCCTGGCGCAGCGCGACGACGTAACCGGAGGCATCGAGCAGGGTGCGCCCCATCGAAGGGCCGCTCGAGGTCGACTGCACGGCCGTCGCGACGGCCGTTTTGACCGGCACGGCATCGCTGCCCGCGTTGAGGAACCATGCGGCTCCCCCACCCGCCAGCAACAGCAGGGCGATGCCGATGGCAACCGGTATCGGCCACCGTCGGCCTACGGTGCGGGTGGCGGGCCCCTCGCCGCGGTTGATGCGCAGCCGTTCCAGTAATTCAGTTCGATCGTCCATGGATGCCCCTTACGGATGCGTCGGCAACGCGCCGACGTCCTTGCGATTCCACCATCCCCCGCCCAGTGCCTGGAACAGGGTGACTGTGTCGGTGTAGCGGCTGGCCAGTGCCCGTACATAGGCCAGGCGCGCCTGCTGATAGGTCTGCTGCGCCGTCAGCAGCGCCACATAGTTCGCCGTGCCGATGTCGTACTGCCTCTGGATGAGATCCAGGCTTGCTTTGGCGGCAGCGACCGCGTCGTTTTGCGCATTCAGCGCCTGCGCGTCGTTATCCAGCGCCGTGAGGGTATCGGCGACGTTCTGAAACGCACTCAGCACAGTTAGCTTGTACTGGGCAGTAGCCTGGTCATAGGTGTCCAGCGCCGCGCGCCGCTTCGCGCGCAACGCTCCGCCCTGGAACAGGGGCTGGGTAATCTGCCCGGCAATGTTCCACTCATTGGAACCCGGTTCGAGCAGGCTGGCAAAGCGCAGGGCCTCCCCGCCAAAGGATCCGCTCAGGGTCAACTGCGGCAGCATGTTCGCCGTCGCCACGCCGATCGCGGCACTGGCCTGGTGCAACATGGCGGCCTGGGCGCGAATATCCGGGCGTTGTGCGACCAACGCCGAAGGCAGGCTGACCGGCAGGTCCTGCGGCAGCTTCAGATCTATCAGCTTCAGCTCCGGGGCGGGCACGTCATGCGGAAAGCGGCCGGTGAGAATGGCAAGCTGATGTTCAGAGATATCCAGCAGCTGCTGCAGGGGCGGCAGTGTCGCACGCACCGCGGCCAGATTTGCCTTCTGCTGCAGCACATCGGCGTTGGTCTCGCTGCCCAGCTGCACCAGCCTTTGGATGACGGTGAGCTGCTTCTCCTCCAGCGCAATGATCTGCCGCGTCGCTTCCAGCAGCTCGCGGTCCTCCGCGAACTGGATCGCGGCGGAGGCAACATTGAAAGTCAGGGTGAGATAGCTCGCCTCGAGCTGGAAACTCTCGTTCTCGGCCTGCGCCTGCAAGCCCTCCAGTGTGCGGCGCTCCCCGCCGAACAGGTCAAGGGGGTACGAGACGTTGACATTGGCCGTATAGATATTCGTAAAGAACCCGGGGAAGCCGGGGGCAATGGTGCCGCCGCTGGTCTTGTTACGTTGCGCGAACGCACCCCCCGTGACACTCGGCAGGAACACACCTGCCTGCGCCCGGACGTTTTCCTGGGCCGCGCGCAGGGCGGCCTGTTGGGCAGCGATATCCGGATAGTTGACCATCGCCTGGCCCATGAGTTCATTCAGCGCCGTGGAGCCAAACAGCGTCCACCACTCACCGGGCAGATCCTGGCCGTACTGAAAGCGTTGCGGTTCGCCGCCGACCACATCGGTGGACTGGGTGCTCTTCGGAGCGTCCCCGGGGGTATAGCCCTGCGTGGCGGGCGGCGGCGGCGCATGGAAATTCGGACCGACGGCGCAGGCCGACAGCAGCAACACCACGGTCAATCCAAGTCTTCGGATCACCCGACGCCCCCCTACACTTATACGAATCACCGCTCAGATGCACAGGCCATGCCAGCAACGCGGTCGACCGTAACCGATTGTATGCATGCCGTTGTCGAGTTTCCCGACTTTGTGCGTGGGTGTCGGATTGTCCGCCGCAGCGGACACCGGACACTCCCCGGACACTTTTACGGGGGGGATTGGCCCGTCACGGCAAATAGCGTCGCGTCGGTATCCGTACTCAGGGCGACTTTTCCGGGCTTACCGCCGTTCATCTGCAGAAAATAGGCGGTGAGCTGCACGGAGGTATCGCTGCCGACCTTCGTCGGCGGAAAGGCCCCCATGGCATTGGCCACGCGAGCCACATACTCCTTCGTCGACTTCGCACCCCAGTGCGCCATGAACCGCGGCCCGACCAGCGGTGGCACCTGCTCCCCGTTCTGATCGATGGTCTTGATCATGTTCTCGGGCAGGGAGTTGACGTCGGGCAGTTCCCCCGGCGCACCGGTGCGGCCGTGCATGTTGAATTGATGACACAGACCACAGCTGGATTCGTAGGCGATCTTGCCGGCCCGCGCCTGCGCGGCGGTAAACACCCGGGGTGCCGCGGCCGACTCACGCCCCGGATCGGCGGCCCAAGCCAGTGTCACTGCACTCACAATCATCGTCAGCATGAAACCGCGAATCATGATTGGTCTCCCGTTGTGGAAGAAGACTAGGCGCGCCGAATCGCGGCCGCTGATGTTTGTTACGAAATGACGGAATGGCGGGATGAAGATCGAGAATTCGGCAACGATCTTAGTGTTGATTGATCAACATTGCAGAGATGTCAAATCAAAGTCGCGACGACGCTGGCCACACTATCCGATCCGTTCAGGACAATCCGTCCATAGCCCAGTGCGCGCGGCAGCAGCTGTCCGACGTAGGCGCGCGCGGTGGCCAATTTGGCCGCGTTGAATTCCAGCTCCGCGTGCGCAGGCTCGGCGCTGACCAGTTTTGCGGCACGCGCCATCAACCAGCCGCCCAGTACGAAGCCACACATCATCAGGTACGGCACCGCGACCGAGAGGGCACGGTCGGGCTCGGTGGCGCCGAAGCCGAGCAACTGCGTCGTGGTCTCGCGCAGCAGCTTCACGGCGGCGAGCGTCTCGCCGCGTACGGCCTGCGCAGCGCCCGATTCGGCGTCCGCGGCCAGCTCCTGCTCGATCTGCGTCAGCAGCGTCATCATCGCCGCGCCCTTGTCGCGCGCCAGTTTGCGCCCGAGCAGATCATTGGCCTGGATACCCGTGGTGCCCTCATAGATTGCCGTGATCCGCACATCGCGCAGCCACTGCGCGGCGCCGGTCTCTTCAATGAAGCCCATGCCGCCGTGGACCTGGATCCCGGTGCTCGCCAGTTCCACACCGAACTCCGTGCACCAGCCCTTGACGATGGGGATGAGCAGATCGCCTTGCGCCTGGGCCTGCGTGCGCACGGTTGGATCGGCATGCGTTTCGGCCAGGTCCAGCTGCCGGGCCGTATACAGGGTCAGCGCGCGCATCGCTTCGGTGCCGGCCTTCATCTCCAGCAACATGCGCTTCACATCCGGATGATGAATGATCGGCGCCGGGGCGCCCTTCACGGCGGCGCTGTTGCGACCCTGCACCCGCGTGCGCGCATAGTCGGCGGCCTGCTGGAACGCGCGCTCCGCAACGGCGTAGCCCTGCAGACCCACGGCCAGGCGGGCCGCGTTCATCATGATGAACATGTATTCAAGGCCGCGATTGGCCTCGCCAATGAGATAGCCCAGTGCACCCTCGCGCTCACCGAAGGACATCACGCAGGTGGGACTGGCGTGGATGCCGAGCTTGTGCTCGATGGACGCACAGCGCAGGTCATTGCGTGGGCCCAGCGCGCCGTTATCGTGGACCAGGAACTTGGGCACGAGAAACAGCGATATGCCGCGCACGCCTTCGGGCGCCCCGTCGATGCGCGCCAGTACCATGTGAATGATGTTGTCGGTCAGATCGTGCTCGCCCCAGGTGATGAAGATCTTCTGGCCGAAGAGACGGAATTCATCGACGGCCAGATCCCCGCCCTGGGGCACGGCGCGGGTACGGATCAGCGCCAGATCGGAACCGGCCTGCGGCTCGGTGAGCACCATCGTGCCGGTCCACTCGCCGGTCACCATCTTGGGCAGATAGCGCTCCTTCAGCGCCGCGGAGGCGGTGATTTCCAGGGCATGAATGGCCCCGTAGGTCAGCATCGGGCACAGCTTGAATGCCAGATTGGCCGAGGCCCAGGTCTCCTGCACGGCCGTGGCCAGCATCATCGGCGCCCCCTGACCGCCCAGATGCGCGGGCGCGCGCAGCTGTTGCCAGCCGCCGGCGACGAACTGCTGATAGGCCTCGCGAAAGCCTCGCGCAGAGCGCACGCCCGCCTCGCTCCAGTGCGCACCCTCCTGGTCGCCGCTGCGATTGATGGGGTCGAGCACCTCTTCGGCGAAGCGCGCCGATTCGCTCAGGACGGAGTCGGCCACATCGGCTGAATAGTCGGCATGCGCGGGACAGTCAGCCAGTGGCTGCGGCCCCAGCAATACGTTCAGGACAAAGGACAGGTCCTTGAGCGGTGCGCGATACATTTGACACCTCTTGGGTCAGATCTGCGCCAGCGCCGGCACGACATTGGCAGCGAGGAAATCCACGAAGCACTGGACTCGCGGATCGGCTCCCTGGGTCGCAGGGTACACCGCATACAGGGGCATGATCTGTGGCAGCTCCCAGTCGGACAGCAGTAGCTTGAGCCGACCCGTTGCCAGCCCCTGCCGACACAGGAATTCGGGCAGCACACCGATTCCGAGCCCGGCGGCGGTCGCCGCGTGCAATACAGCCGGATCATTCACTGCGAGCCTTGAGGTCACCGGGATCTCGGCGCGCATGGCGCCATGCACCAGCGTCATGCGAAATTCAGGGCCCTCACCTTCCGGGGTCAGCAAGTCGTGCGAGCGCAGGTCATCGGGGCGCTCGGGCGTGCCGCGACGCTGCAGGTAGGCCGGCGTCGCGCACAGGATGGCCGGGGGTGAGCCCAGCAGCCAGTTCGCCATGCCGGGCTCCTCACCCTTGCCGGTGCGGATGGCGACGTCGACGCCCTTGCCCGACCCAAAATCCGTGTCGGACCCTTGGGATTGCAGATTCACTTCCAGCGGGATGTTCGGAAAGCTTTCCATGAAGCGCGGCACCAGGGGTGCCAGCAGAATGCGTCCATAGGTGGGATCCGCCGCCACCCGCAACGGCCCGGTGGGCGGGGCGAACCAGCGTCGGATCTGGGTGCGCGCGGCATCGGCCTCATCGGCGATGCGCCGCGCATTGGGGCAGATCAGCTGACCCGCCTCGGTCAACGACAGGCGGCGGGTGGTGCGGTTCAGCACCCGGATACCGAGGGCTGCCTCCAGGTCCGCGATCGCGCGGCTGACGGCTGCCTTGGGGACCCCGAGCGCTCGGGCGGCGGCGGAGAAGCCATTCAGCTCCACCACCTTCGCCAGGGCCGCCAATTGGGCCGGTAACCAGAACAAGCTCATTTTGGATCCAATAAGAGCTATTCGGGCTTCGATTGTTTCACCATTGTGACATCAATGTACAGGGAAACAGCGTGTAGAATCCGCCGCCTGTCGCTCAAGCCAATGCCTCACGAGGAGAACCCGATGCAGATTTCCGTGTACACCATGACGGTCGAAGCCTTCCTGCCGCTGCTCGCCAACCTGTCCAAGCAGCTGGACAAGGCCGCCGAATACGCGACCGCCAAGAAGTTTGATAGCACCGTGCTGGCCAATGCGCGCCTGGCGCCGGACATGTTCTCGCTCATCAAGCAGGTGCAGCTGACGACTGATTTTGCCAAGAGCGGCACGGCGCGCCTGGCCGGCATCGATCCGCCGAAGTTCGAGGACAACGAGCAGACCCTCGCCGACCTGCAGGCCCGCATCAAGAAGACGATCGACTTCGTCTCGAGCGTGAAGGCCGACAGCTTCAAGGGCGCCGAGGACCGTGACATCGTCATCCCGATGCGCGACACCAAGCTCGAGTTCAAAGGCCTGAACTACCTGCGCAACTGGGTGCTGCCGAATTTCTATTTCCACGCCACCGCTGCGTATTCGATCCTGCGTCACAACGGCGTTGAGATCGGCAAGCGCGACTTTCTGCCCGCCACTTGATCAAAGTCGAAATCGACTTAAGTCCTATCGCCCGAAAGTTATGACAAGAGCGAGGCGCGTATCGCGCGCCTCGCTGCGATTCGCGTCGCAGAACGCGAGCGCTGTCACGGTGTCGCAACGTAGAGACTGCCACTCTAGAGGCACACAACGGGGTGCTGCGACTTGCCGAATGCCAACCAGAATACCGCCGTGCGCCAGGAGTCCGAGGCGCCGGTCGAAACCGCCGAAATGCTGGGCGGGCAGGTTTTGTCCTTGCTGCCCACGCTGCGTCTGCACTCCGTTTCGTTGTTTGACGCCAAGGGCGATATTCAATGGCTGAGCGAGGGCGCACTCGGACCCGATGAACAGGGCGTGGTGGAAGAGGCCATCGCCACGTTGTCCGCCGCCACCTCGCGCGCCCACCTCGAGTCCTCGCTGGCTGATAGTCGCGCGGCGCTTTTTCTCGCCGTGCGTACGCCGCGGGCAACGCTTGCCGGCGTGATCATGGTGCTGATGGATGCGAAGCTGCTGAGCTCCGGCAACATTGCGGCACGGATTCTGACCGCGGGCATGCGCTCGGTGTTGCAGAAGATCGCCATGCTGCTGGTGCCGCCGCCGCCGCTGGCGGCCACCGCGACCTTCGCTGGCATCCGATCGTTTTCATCCGGCACGCTGCCGCTGGAAGTGGCGGTGGTTCCCGGATCCGGCCTGGGTGACACGGCCAACTGGAGCCCCGCCGTGCAGCCGCAGGCTGCGACGCTGGATGATGTGCTGGCCTTGGAGATTCTGGAACCGCCGGTGGTCCGCGACCCGGCGAGCACCAACGACCTGCTGGCCTGGGACGCGCCCGAAATCGCCGAGTCCGTCGAAGTCGCATTCGATGCCGACCCGGCGGCGGTGGTGGTACCCCAGACGACCGATGAGGTGCAGGCGCTGGCAAGCCCCCAGGTCCACGCCGACGCGTCGAGCGATGCGGATGCACCGACACTGCGGCTGCGGGAACTGATCCGCCTGCGGGCGGGCGGACGCACCCGCCGCTACCAGGTCGTGCCGGTGGCCGAAAAACAGCGCGGTGACGCACTGGCCACCCTCGATCAACTGCTCACCTGGCTGCGCCATCATCCGCAGGTGCTGCAGGGTGATCCGCTCAGCTTCACCATCGGTGTTTCCGCCCCGGCGCTGAGCGATCCGGAGCTGCCCGCGGCGCTCGCACGCGCGCTGGCCTCCGCGGCACTCGAGCCCGGAATGATCGGTTTTGAATTGCGCGAGGCGGCCTGCATCAACCATTACTCGCTGGCCGAAAAGTTCATCGCGCAATGCGAGCAGTCGCGCTGCTTCGTCGTCATTGATGATTTCACCTTCAATACCGCGATGCTCGAGCTGCTGCGCTCGGGTGCGGTGCGTCTGTTGAAGGTCGATGCGCGGCTGGTGACGGCGGCGCTGCGTGACAAACTATCCCAGGCGCGTGTCGTCGCGATTGCGCAGGCCGCGAAGGTCCTCGGTACCCTGTGCGCCGCCAAATACGTGGACTCCCAATCCGGTCGTCGCTGGCTTGCGGCCGTGGGTTTCGATTTCACCCAATCTTCGCTGACCGAGCCGCTGCAGCGGCTGGCGGCGCCGCCGCAGCCTGAGGCGACCTGAACCGCAATGGTAGGACGAATCCGTCAAACGGATCGGCTTCGGTCCGGTGCATGAGCACTCCGGGCGCTAGGGATAATTGCGCTCACGCTATGGAAGACGAACTCGCCAGGATCCGCGAGTGGGCGCAGGAGAAACTTGACGCCCAACAACATATTCCCTGGGATAGCCGTCGCTACCAGCATCTGGTCACGCTGATCGATGACATGCTGGCCTCCGGGAGGCAACTGGAATACCGGACACAACTGTTGCGCACCCAGCTGTTGGCCTGCGCGGGTCGCGGGGCCGGGAATGTCGTCTCGCTGGACTCCGCGCGGCGTCGCGCCGGGTCTGCGGCGAATAGCCTCAGAACCTCAAGCTGACGGTAGCGCCCCCGCCGGGCGTCTGCGCGACATCCACTGTCGCACCGTGTGCCGTGGCGATCTGGCGAACCAGCGTCAGCCCAACGCCGCTACCCTGGCGCTTGGTCGTAAAGAAGGGCACGAATATCCGATCGCGCTGATCGTTCGCGATACCCGGCCCATTGTCCGCCACGGCGATGGCCACGCGGCCGTCCGCATGCCGGCGCCCGGATAATTCGATGCGACCGGCCGCGACATCACCCAGGGCCTCGATGGCATTGCGCACCAGGTTGATGAGGGCCTGATCCAGCAGGTCGGCATCTGCGACCAGCTCCAGCGTCGGCGGCTCCACGTTCGTTGTTATCCGGATGTCGTTGGCGTCGAGTTCGGTGGCCAACAGGCGCCGAACCCGCGCGAACACCCGCTCTACCGGTGCGACCTGCATCTGCGTCACCAGGGGCTTGGTGAGGCGCCGGTGGTTCTGGACGAAGTGCAGCAGCCCCTCACTGCGGCGCGCGACCGTTTCAAGTGCGTCACGCGCGTCCGTCAATGTGGTAGTCCGGGAATCGTCGGCGGGCATCTGACTGAGCACATCACGCACCAGGTCGCGCGCCGTGGCTGCCAGCGACGATACGGGAGTGAGGGAGTTCATTACCTCATGCGCCATGACCCGGACGACCGTCTGCCACGCGGCCAGCTCCTGCGCGCTCATTTCGCTTTCGATATTCTGCAAAGAGATCAGCCGCCGGTGCACATTCCCCAGCGCGGCGTCGGTGGCCGCCACCTTGAGCTGCAATGCGCCGGAGTTGCGCTCCATTTTAAGGATCGCGCTACCCCCGGGGCGCAGCGAGTCCAGACCCACCGCGAAGGACTCCCCGTAGCGGGCGAACTGCGTCTTGTGCGAGAGCGCGGTTTCACACAGGCGCCGCGCGGCCATGTTGAGCAGCTGTACCCGACCGCTCTCGTCCACGGAAATCAGGGCCACCGGCACATGGGCGATGAGCGTCTGCAGGTAACGCGCCTGCACCTCACGCTCGGTGCGGCAGTTGCGCAACGAATCCAGCACATGGGCCATGGCGGTGCCGAGCTCGCGATGGACGCTGTCGCCCATCAGGCCCGAGAAGCTCTGCGTCGTGTCATCGAATGAGACGGCCTCGAGAAATCGGGCCACTTCGCGGCTCGATTGCGCGGCGAACCGTATGAGCAGCGCCACCTGGAACAGCGCCGCGATAATGCATAGCGCGATGGTGATATACCATTGTGTACGCGCCAGCATTTCGGCGACCGCCACGAGGGTCAGGAACAGCAGCACGGTGCGTAGCGCGACCCCGGCGCGGAAACGACTAAAGCCCATACTTCTCCTTGCGCCGATACAGGGAGGCCCGCGTGACACCCAGCGCATGCGCGGCGCGGCTGACGTTGCCCTGATGTTTCGCGAGGGCGCGGGCAATGGTGCTCTTTTCCACGGCATCGAGGCTCGAGTCATCCGGCGCGGGATCCGCCGCCGGCAGCGGGCGCGCCGTGGCGAGGGAGAAATCCTCGGGCTCGAACACCACTCCTTCGCTGAATATCACCGCCCGCTCCACGGCGTGGCGCAGTGCGCGCACGTTGCCGGGCCAGTCATGGGCCGTCAGCGCCGCGAGCGCGGCCGCGCTCAGGCGCTTGGCGGGGAAATTGTATTTCTGTGCGTACAGCGCGATGAAATGGTTCAACAGCAGCGGTATGTCCTCGCGTCGCTCACGCAGCGGCGGCAGGAGGATTTCCACGGTATTGATCCGGTACAGCAGGTCCTCGCGAAATCGGTTGGGGTCGGCCAGCTGCGCGGGGGCGAGATTGGTCGCGCATACCAGCCGCACATCGATGGGCTCGGACTTGTTGGCGCCCACCGGTGCAACTTCATGCCGCTCCAGCGCCGTCAGCAGCTTGCTTTGCAGGTGCAGGGGCACGTTGCCGATTTCATCGAGAAACAAGGTGCCCCCGGCGGCCGCGCGAAACAGACCGATGCGATCCTCTTTGGCGTCGGTAAAAGCTCCGCGCCGATGACCGAAGAGCTCGCTTTCGAACAGTTGCGGCGACAGGGTCCCCACATCCACCCGCAGGAAGACTTCCCCGGCGCGAGCCGAGTGGCGATGAATCTCGCGCGCGACCAGTTCCTTGCCCGTGCCGTTCTCGCCCAGGATCAGCACATTGGCATCGGTGGGCGCGGCGCGGCGGATGGAGTCGAACACCCGCAGTGTGGCCGCCGAGGTGCCGATCATCCCGGATTCAAGATGGGTGGCGGCCGCGAGACCGCGGTTGCGCTTGCGCAGTTCCATCGCCTCGATGCGCGAACGGCGCAGGTTCACGGCGGCCAGCAGCGTCGCCAGCAAGCGCTCGTTTTCCCAGGGCTTGGTGACGAAATCGGCGGCCCCCTGCTTCATGGCCTGCACCGCCAGCTCCACGCCACTGTGCGCGGTCACGAGCACCACCACGGCCTGCGGGTCGACCGCCAGCACTTGCGCCAGCCATTTGAGACCCTCCGCGCCCTCGTCTGCGCCGGGCACGAAATTCATGTCCAGCAGCAGCACATCGAAGGAGTTCTGGCGCACCCGCTCGGGCAGGGAGGCCGGATCCCGGGAGGTCTGGACGGAGACGAAATGGCGCTTCAACAACAGTTGGGCCGCCTGGAGGATGTCCTCCTCATCGTCGACGACGAGGATGCGTGTGGGGCTGGGAGAAATGGGTGCCATGGGTGTCCGAATTCGAACAGGTGTCCGGTAATTTGTACGCCAGCGGACACCTCATTGCCAGCCGCCCTTGTAACTCATTGAAATTGCAGGGGTGAAAGTTGGCACGCAAGTTGCGATAGGTATGCCATGACCGATACCTCACCACCCCCCATGGACAAACCGCTGGCTCGTGCACGACCCTGGCGGCGCTATGTTCCCTACGGCGTCATCGGCATTGTCGCGGCCGGCGTCATCGGCTGGCTGCTGCTGCAGCAATCCAAGGGCCACGTCTACCGGCTGCCGCTGAACCGGGTGACCATCTCCACCGTCACGGAAGGTGCGTTCGAGGACTACATCGCGGTGCGCGGCACCGTGGCGCCGTTCATCATCGACTATCTCACCACCGACCAGGGCGGCACGGTGAAGCAGGTGCTGGTGGAGGACGGCGCGACCGTCAAGCGCGGCCAGAAACTCATCATCCTGTCCAACCCGGCCCTGCAGCTGCAGGTCGCGGCCCAACAGATCACCTTCGAGCAGACGCGCTTCAAGTACCAGCATGACCTCCTGGACATCGAACACCAGATCAGCCAACTCAAAAGCAACCTGGCCCGCGACAAGATCCTGCTGGATGGCAATGCCATCGCCCCCAGTACCTACCAACAGGAGCTGGAGGACTATCAGTACAGCCTGAAGCTGCGCGACGCGACCGTGGCCTCGCGCGATGCGGAGCAGCGAGTGCGTGCCACCCAGCTCACGGGCCAGGCGGCGGGTGCGCAGGCCGACATCGCCAATGCCGGGGTCGATGCGCTGACGGTGCGCGCACCCATCGATGGGCAGCTGACGGCGCTGGATGCCGAAGTCGGTCAGTCCAAGTCGCAGGGCGCGGTGCTGGGACAGGTCAATTCCGCGGACCGCTTCAAGCTGACGGCGCAGGTTGACGAGTTTTACCTGGGCCAAATGAGCGTGGGACTGGAGAGCCTGTTCGCGATTGGTGGCCGCGGCTTTCGCGCCAAGATCGCCAAGGTGTATCCGCAGGTCATCAACGGGACCTTCAAAGTGGATCTGTATTTTGACGGTGCCGCGCCCGGCGACATCCATGTCGGCCAGGCGGTCGATCTGAAGCTTGAATTAGGTGGCGCTTCGCGGGCCGTGCTCGTGGCGAACGGGCCTTTCTACCAGGAAACCGGCGGCAACTGGGCCTTCGTGGTGGTGCCTGACGGCACCTACGCCGAGCGCCGCAACATCCGCCTGGGCCGGCGCAATCCCGACTTCGTCGAGGTGGTGGATGGCCTGAAGCCCGGCGAGCACATCATCGTCTCGGGCTATGAGGGGTTCCAGAAAATGGACCGTGTCGAATTTGAAAAACCCGAGAACCAATAGCGGAAGGTACTCATGATTACGCTCAAGAACCTGTCGAAAGTCTATCGCACCACGGAAGTCGAAACGACCGCGCTGCGCGCCATCAACCTGGAGGTGCGCACCGGCGAGTTCGTGGCGGTCATGGGACCCTCCGGCTGCGGCAAATCCACGTTCCTCAATATCGTGGGCATGCTCGACAATCCCTCCTCCGGTGAATACTGGTTCGACGGCCAGGACATTGCCGGCTATTCGGAAGGCGCGCTGTCGGAGCTGCGCAAGAACGCCATCGGGCTGGTGTTCCAGAGCTTCAACCTCATCGACGAATTGAACGTGGCGGAGAACGTCGAACTGGCGCTGCTCTATCACGCCGACGTTTCCGCCAGCGAGCGCAGGAAGCGCGCCGCGGCGGCCTTGGACCGGATGAAGATCGGTCACCGGGCCCGCCACATGCCGGCGCAGCTGTCCGGCGGACAGCAGCAGCGCGTCGCCGTGGCGCGCGCCGTGGTCGCACGCCCGAAGCTGATTCTGGCGGACGAACCCACCGGCAACCTGGACTCCGCGAATGGCGAGGAGGTGATGCAGCTTCTCACCCAGCTGAATGACGAGGGCGCGACCATCGTGATGGTGACTCATTCGCACAGCCATGCCGAATACGCCCATCGCATCGTCAACCTGCTCGATGGCGTCGTCGTCACCGAAAGCATCCGCCAGGTTCTCTAGGTCAGGAGATCGTCATGTTCCGGAACTATCTGACCATTGCACTGCGCAATCTGTTGCGCCACAAGCTCTACAGCGTCATCAACATCGCGGGCCTGGCGGTGGGTCTGGCCTGCGTGCTGTTCATCATCCTGTTCGCGCGCGACGAGCTGTCATACGACAAATGGGTGCCCGACAGCAGCAATCTCTATCGCCTCGAACTGACCATCCATGCGCCCAGCCGCCCGCCCATGGCTTTCGCCGTCATCCCGTATCCCATGCCGGCGGCGATGCACGATGAGATTCCCGAAGTGACGGCGATGACGCGTCTGTGGCCGGAACCGATGACCCTGACGGCCGGCGACCGGCAATTTCGCGAAGTCGTCAACGTGGTCGAACCGAATTTCTTCGAGGTCATCAAGTTGGCCCTGGTGGCCGGCGACCCGGCCAGGGTATTCGGCCAGCCCGAATCGATCGTGCTGTCGCAAACCGCGGCGCGCAAGTTTTTCGGCAGCGCGGATCCGATCGGCCGGACCATTACGGATGGCAAGGGCAAGTGTGCCGATGGTGACACGCCCTGCCGGGACACGATGGTGCCCCTGACGGTAACCGGCGTCATGCGCGACCTGCCCCACAACACCCATCTGTCCGGAGAGGTGTTCATTCCCAACACATCGATTGCTGCGTATATCGGCGATGACGAGAAGACCAGTTGGTTCAGTCAAAACGGCTACGGATATGTGACTTTGGCCCCCGGCACCGCTCCGCAAACCGTAATTTCCAAAATGGGGCCGATGCTTGATCGGGCGCTGGGGCCCCAACTGAAGCTGTTTGGCTTGGGTAATGTCCACGGCAACCAGGTGTATGAGGTGCATTTGACGCCCTTTGCGCAGGTTCACCTCACCTCGGACCGCTGGTCCGTCAACCAGACTCCGCCCGGAAGCATGACGACCCTGTATGGCATCGTTGCCATCGGAGCGCTGATCCTGCTGGTGGCCTGCTTCAACTTCATGAACCTGGCCACCGCCCGCGCCATGATGCGCGCGCGGGAGATCTCCCTGCGCAAGACCGTGGGCGCGAGGCGCAGCCAGCTCATACTCCAGTTCCTGGGCGAGTCGGTGCTGATGTCGCTGCTGGCGCTCATCCTGGCGCTGGCATTGGTGGAAATGCTGTTGCCCGCCTTTGACAGTTTCATGCAGCGTCCCCTGGACGTCGACTTCCA
>DATHOA010000007.1:0-12343 GCA_035485475.1 Steroidobacteraceae bacterium
CTTGCGACCTTGCGGAAAACCCGCACCGGGGCGGTGGTCGGCGTATATCTGCAGAACAAGTACGGCTGGAAGGTGGGCGACAAGATACCGCTGCAGACCGAAACACCCCAGGTCAATGGCAACAAGACCTGGACCTTCGATATCGTCGGCATTGTGGATGATGCGAACTATCCGGGCCAGGCCGGCTGGTTCCTGGTCAATTACGCATACCTCGACGAGGGCAGCGCCAGCGGCAAAGGCACCATTGACCGCTTTCTGGTGCGTATCAAGGATGCGGATCGTGCCGCACAGATCGGGCGTCAGATCGACCGGCTGTTCGCCAATTCCGCCGCACCCACCCGCACCTCATCCGAAAAGTCCCGCTCGCAGGCCGGCCTGCAGTTCATTGGCGATGTGAATATATTCACGCATGCGATCGTCGGCGCCGTGTTCTTCATGCTGCTGTTTGTCACCGGCAACACCATGCTGCAATCGATTCGCGAACGGGTGCCGGAGTTTGCGGTACTGAAGACCTCGGGATTTACCGACAATGCGGTGCTGTGGCTGGTGATCGCGGAGAGCCTGCTGCTGTGTCTGATGGCGGCCGTCCTGGGTCTGGTGCTGGCGAAAGTGGCGATTCCGATCACGCGGCCGGCCATTGAAGACTATGTGACGCTGCTGCAAACCGGCTGGGCCGACACCTTGCGTGGCTTTGGCCTGGCGCTGGTCGTCGCTTTGATCAGCAGCCTGTATCCGGCCTGGCAGGTCAGGCGGCTCAGCATCGTCACGGCGCTGTCGCGGCGCTAGGGCAATGAACGCACTACGGCAAATTGTCGCGGTGACCATCATCGGTCTGCGCGCCATCCCGCAGCGTCTCGGCGCATCGCTGGTGGTGATAGTTGGCATGGCCGGGGTCGTGGCCGTGACCATCTCGATCCTGTCCATGGCGACGGGGTTCATGCACACCATCCGCAGCTCGGGCCGGGCGGACCGGGTGATCGTCCTGAGCCGCAACGCCCAATACGAGTTTGCCAGTTCAATCACCCGCGAGAATGCCCTGGCGATTGCGGATGCGCCAGGCCTGGGGCGGGCGGCCGACGGCAAACCGATCGTCTCGGCCGAAGCCCTGACCGCCATCCTGGTCACCAAGAAAAGCAATGGACTTGATTTCTACATGGTGCTGCGTGGCATCGGGCCGGAGGGACTGGCGCTGCGGCCCGAGATCAAGCTGACCAGCGGTCGGATGTTCCGCCCGGCAACGCACGAGCTGATCGTGGGGAAGTCGGCGCAAAGCGAGTTCGAGGGTCTCGAGGTCGGCGACAAGGTCTCACTCCCCGATGGTGACTGGACGGTCACCGGCAGCTTCGAAAGCGGCGGCAGCGGGACCGAATCGGAATTGCTGAGCGATTCGGAAACCCTGCTCTCGAGTTTGCGCGCGAATGCGTTCAAGAGCATGACCGTGATGCTCGCCCGGCCGGATGATTTCGAGCGCTTCAAGGCGGCGCTGAGCACAAATCCCGCACTCGTGGTGGACACCCTGCACGAAACCGAGTACCTGGCGAACCAGGCCAAACAGTTGAACGGTTTTCTGACCGTGGTCGCATATCTGGTGGGCGGCATCATGGGTCTGGGCGCCCTGTTCGGCGCGCTCAACACCCTGTACTCCGCCGTCAGCACCCGCTCGGTCGAAATCGCGACCTTGCGTGTGTTCGGATTCGGCGCCGCCGCGATTCTGACCTCGGTGCTGGCCGAGGCGCTGCTGCTGTCGCTACTGGGCGCGGCAATCGGCGCGTTCGCGGCCTGGGCCGCATTCAATGGCAACCTGCACTCCGCCGGCAGCCTGGTTTTCAGGCTGACGGTGACGCCGGCGCTGATGGGCGAGGGGATCGGCCTTGCCTGTGGCCTCGGGCTGCTCGGGGGCCTGTTGCCCGCGCTGCGTGCCGCGCGGGTGCCCGTCGCGGTGGCATTGCGCGCCAGCTGAAGCTGCTACGGCTTCAGCGCCCTGGCGACAAACGACTTCGGCACCCGGGTGCGGGGTACTGCCGCGTCGAACCAGTCGCGAACGTCATACTCCAGGCCGATGCCGTGCATGTAGTTGTACAGGGCCTTCTTGAGGGCGCCACCGAACAGGTCGTGGTCTATGCCCGTCGAGTCCGTGAAGCTGATGTCGTTGCTGGCGAAAGTGGGCTCCGCTGGTGGATGCAGGGTCACGCCATATTCCTGTGGATGCTTGCCCACGGGCGAATGCACGGTGCAGGTAAAACGATGGAAAAATCCGGACTGGATGCAGCCGGCGGCAAACAGCTGGCGCACGTATTCCAGGGCATCGACGGTATCCTGCGCGGTCTGGGTCGGGAAGCCATACATCAGGTAGGCATGCACCAGGATCCCGGCGTCGGAAAACGCGCGCGTGACGCGGGCGACCTGCTCAACCGATACGCCCTTCTTCATCAGCTTGAGCAGCCGATCCGAGGCCACTTCCAATCCGCCGGTCACCGCAATACAGCCGCTGTCGGCAAGCAGCTGGCACAGATTCGTATTGAAGGATTTTTCGAAGCGGATGTTGCCCCACCAGGAAATATCGAGCTTGCGCGCCAGCAAGGCATTCGCCAGCGATTTGAGTGCCTTCGGGGGCGCCGCTTCATCGACAAAGTGGAAGCCCGTCTGCCCGGTCTCGGCAATCACGCTTTGGATGCGGTCGATCAGCACATCGGTGACCGCCAGGTCGTAACGGGATATGTAATCAAGATTCACATCGCAAAAACTGCACTTCTTCCAGTAGCAGCCATGCGCAACGGTGAGTTTGTTCCAGCGGCCGTCCGACCATAAACGGTGCATGGGATTGAGCATGTCGAGCAATGACAGGTAGTCGTTGAGCGGCAGGCCATCGTAGGTCGGGGTCCCGGTGTCCGAGAGGGTGATATCCGGTTCGGCATGATCGACGTAATGCAGCGCGCGGGTATAGGTGCGCACCAGCTGCGTCGCCGGTCGCCTGTGTTGCAGATGTTCGATGAGCGCGAGCAAGGGTCGCTCGCCCGCATCCAGCGTGACGAAATCGAAATAGTCAAAAACCCGCGGCTCATTCATGGCGCGCAGTTCGGTGTTGCAGTAACCGCCGCCCAGCACCGTCACGGTAGCCGGCCGGTGCTGCTTGATCGACTGCGCCACGCGAAACGCGCCGTAGACATTGCCGGGAAAGGGCGCGGTGATCAGTACCAGTGAGGGCTCATGGTGTGCCAGTGCCTCAAGCGTCAGGTCGTGCAGGGCTGAATCGACCAGGCTACGCGGGGCAGTCAGCGCCGCGTGCAGCTGATCAAAGGTTGGCTGGCTTGCCGCCAAACTTTCCGCATAGCGCACGAACTCGAAGCGCGGATCGACCGCATCGCGTATGACATCGGCCAGATCGTTGAGGTACAAGGTCGCAATGTGTTTTGCCCGGTCCTGCAGCCCCAGCGCGCCAAAGGCCCACTCCAGTGCATCGCCGGGTCCTGCCTCACCACCTGCGTAGTCGAGCGCGACGAAACGCGGACCTTCCGGCAGGTAATGCCGGGAGGCAATGCGGTGGGCCAGGCTGGGATCCCGTCCCTGCAGAAACCCGATGACCCGGGTGACGGTCGTGCGGTAGACCTCAAAATGCTCCAAAAAGAAGCCCACCACCGGCGTGCGCCGTTTGGCGGACAGTGCCTGCGCCTGCTCCCGTATCGCCAGCAGCCCTGCGGGCGAGAGCAGCGCCAGGGCCAGGCCGATCGACAGATCCACCTGTGCGGCATGAAAGCGGCGTGAACGCAGGAAGCCGGTGAGGTACGCCGTGGAGGGATACGGCGTGTTCAGCTGTGTCATCGGCGGGATGATCGAGAGGATGCGCAGGGTCTCGGTCATTGACAAAGTATATCCCAGCGCACGGGTACGGGAGCTTTGCCGGACGGCCGGGGTATCATAGCGTATTGATTATAAAGGCTTATATCGGCCCATGGTGCCGGCGGCACGGCGGTTCGTATGCACTGCGCAGGAATGCGGTGTAGATTCCGCAACGACAATAAAGACCTAAAATCAAGGGTGTCTATGGCCTTCACTTCCAAAGCGGCGTCGCTTGCGCTGAGCGTGCTGCTCGGGCTCGCGCTGTGCACGACCGCTGGGGCCAAAGACGACGCGGCGCGGCTCGCCGCGCTCAAATCCCGCATCAGGTCGATTGCCGCGGAGACGACCTACGTCGAGGCCATCACCCAGATCCAGCGGCTGGGGCGCGCCTTCGGCTTCTACACCGACAAGGGCTACTTCGGCGAAGCGGCCGATCTGTTCACCGATGCGGGTACGTTCCAGTGGGGCGTCGACGGGGTCTACAAGGGCAAGGCCCATATCAAGGAGCTGCTGACGCGCCACGGTGGCGGCAGCATGAGCGACGGTCCCGGACTGCCCTTCGGACGCCTCAATCTGCGCATGCAGCTGCAACCGCTGGTCACCGTGGCCGCCGATGGCCACAGCGCCCATGCGCGCTGGCGCGAATGGGGCCTGCTGGGGGAATACAAGAAGTCGGCGACCTGGGGCGATGCCATCATCGAAGACGACTATGTGAAGGAAAACGAGGTGTGGAAGATTGCCACCCGTCGCTACTTTCTGAACTTCGAAGCGCCGTACCAGGGGGGATGGGCATCCCTGAAGCCGGTGCCCGGCAACTGGCAATCACCCGTGGCATCAAGCTTTCCGGCCGACGCTCCGGCGCCGGCGCAATACCAGCCCTTTCCCGCCGTATTCGTGCCGCCCTATGACTATGCCGATGGCACGCTGCGGGCCATTCAAAGCCGCGCACCCTTTGTTTCGCCCCAGCGTCCCGATGATGCACTGGGGAAGCTCGAGGCACTGGCCGATGCCAAGGAGTTGCAGCTGGCGCGCGCGCATTCGGTGCGCGCCATCGAGAACCTGCAGGCGATGTATGGCTACTACATCGACAAGGGGCAGTGGCAGAAGGCCGCCACGCTGTTCGCTCGGGATGGCAGCTACGAATTCGGTCAAAGCGGCGTCTACATCGGCAAGCCCCATATCGAGCGCGCCCTGTCGCTGATGGGCCCGGCGGGGCTCGAAGCAGGCCAGCTCAATAACTATGTGATGGTGCAGCCGATCATCAATGTAGCCGCGGACAATCGCACCGCCCAGGCGCGCTGGCGCAGTGATGTGCAATTGGCGCGCGGTGGCAAGGGCCGCTGGGGCGGCGGGGTCTACGAGAACGAATACGTCAACGATCAGGGCACCTGGAGATTCAGCAAGCTGCATTACTACGTGACGTTCTGGGGGGACTACGATCAGGGTTGGGTCGCCAAACCGTATCCGATGGACCCGCCCAGCACCACCATTCCGCCCGATATGCCCCCGACCGTCGTGTATCAATCATTTCCGAAGCTGCAGATCGTGCCCTATCACTACAACAATCCCGTCAGCGGCAAACCCACTCCAGGCGAGCAGGAGTAGGGCATGCGCAAAAGCCTGATGCTGCTGATCGCGCTGACGTCGTTGGCCGCCGCCGTGGCGCAGGCGCAGGGCGCCTCTGAGCTGCAGGGCCTCGAGCAGCAGCTGCACGGCCTGGGTGATCGCATCCAGCGCCTGCAGGATCTCACGGAGGTCGAGATCGTACAGGATGCGTATGGCTACTATGTCGACAAGGCGCAGTGGCACTACCTGGCGGATCTGTTCGCTCCGGATGCGACCCTTGAGATCGGCGGCAAGGGTGTGTTCCTGGGGCGCGCGCGCGTGTTCGAGTACATGCATGTCGGCCTCGGACGCCTCGGTGCGCATGATGGCTCGCTGATCGACCACCAGCAGTTCCAGTGCCTGCCGACCATCAATCCGGACGGCGTGAGCGCGCAGATCCGCTGCATTGCCTTCGTGATGAGTTCGGGCGGCTGGGGTCACAATTACTACGAGGACCAGTTCGTCAAGCTGAACGGCGTGTGGCAGTTCAAGAAACTGCATGGACCGTTCAACATGTATTCGGGGTACAAGGTCGGCTGGCTCGACAACACCATTTTGAACACCACGCCGGAGAAATGGCCGCCGTACCCGGATCTGCCGCCAACCGTGCTGTATATGACTTTTCCGAATTACTACATCGAGCCGTTCCACTATCCAAATCCGGTGACCGGAAGACCGATGCCACCGCCGAGCCCACGGGCGGGCGGCGAGGCGTTCGGACGGTAGGACGCGCACATCAACTGCTTAAGTCAGGGGGCTATATGTCTACAAAGGAACCGTTCATGAAATCGACCGAATCCGATCTGGAACAGAGTGATCGGCGCAAATTCTTAGGCAAGCTGGCGGCCGGCGCGGGCTTGCTCGCCGCGCTGGGCGCCAGTTCCGCTGCCATTGCGCAGCAGGCCGGTGGACCACCTCCCGGTGGGCCACCACCCGGCGGCCCCCGGCCGCCACCGCCGCCGGAGCCGCCAGTGTCACAGCTGCCGCCGCTGCGCGACGTAAAGGGCAAGACTGCCTACATCACGGCCTCATCCGATGGCATCGGCCTGGGGATCGCCCGCGCCTTCTCGAATGCCGGCATGAATGTCGTCATTGGCTATCGCAACGAGAAGCGCCTGGCCGAGGCGCTGCCGCTGTTTGCCAAGGACGCACCTGTCTTCCCCGTCAAGCACGACGTGGTAGGGCACGATGGCTGGGTACAGCTGCTCGAAGCCGTAAAAGGCAAGTACGGCAAACTGCATGTGGTCGTGAACAACGCCGGCATCAAGACGTTCGCCAAGGCGAGCGAGTCATCGGCGGAGGTGTGGCAGCAATCCATTGATGTCAACTTCGGTGCGATCTACCACAGTGTCAATGTGATCCTGCCGCATATGAAGGAACACAACGAGGGCGGCCAGTTCATCACCACCGCGTCGATGAGCGGGCTGCTGCCAGCCGTGACCGCCGGCATCTACACCTCGACCAAGTTCGCCGCGGTTGCCATCATGGAAGCATTGCGCATCGAGCTCGAAGGCACGAACATCGGCACGTCCGCCTTCTGTCCGGGCGGAGTCAGTACCGATAACCGTCCGCCGGGTTCGCGTCCACCACCGCCTCCGCTTCCGGATGGACGCCCGCGTCCACCCTTCAACCCCCTTGCGACCATGAGTCCGCTGGAGGCCGGCGAGCGCGTGTTGAACGGAATGCGCAACAATGATCTGTTCATCCTGTCGCATCCGGAGTTCAGGGCCGGCATGGCGGAGCGTTTCAACTCCATCCTGCTGTCATGCCCGGATGAGGCGTTCCCCTCGGAGCGCCTGCCCAGCGAGATTCGCACGCGGCACACCGGAATCTATCCGCGCGAAGTCGTGCATCGCATGCAGAAACGCGACTCGTATCGGACCTAGGAACGAGGTTCGCTAGGGTTCAGGTCCCCCACGGCGCGCCGCTGGCGCGTCGTGGGGCCAGAGGATGACCGCAAGCACCGCCAGCGCGGTGCCGATACATGACTCGCCGAATCGCAGGGCCGCGTTTTCCAGCGCATTCATGGTCGGATTAAGACTCGCCGTGACCATGATCACGCTCACGGTGATTGCCGCCAGTCGCGCATGATCCGCAATCCTCAGGCCATAGCACACCAGCACGGTCAGGACCGTCGCGGCGCACAGTCCCACGGCGCTGAAGGGCAGCAGGCTGAGGTAAAGGCCGCTGATGATCGAACCGACGGCCGTTCCTACCACCCGCAGTGAGGCCGAGGACCAGGTGTCGTGCCGGGTGGTCTGCAGCACTACGATTCCGGAAATCGCGGACCACAGTCCCCCGATGCTTGCGGTGGCGCCATGAAACAAGGCCGTGAGATGAAATCCAATCAAGTACGCAAGCAATGACACGAGCCCGATCTGGATCGAAGCCCGGATAGCGTCAGTCTTAAGATTCAGCGCCACAGATTGGATTTTGCGCCACGCGCAGGCTGGCGGCCAGAACGGCGGCCAACGCCAGCGCCATGACCACCATGCCGAATTGCCCGGCAATACCGATGATGTTGCCGTGCCGGGCCACCAGCGCACCGGCGGCGAGCGCCGGCACGCCCATGGACAGGTAGGCGACGATGAAAACGATGGAGAGCACGCCGGCCCGCTCATGCGGTGCGGCAAACGACACGACGCTACGCACTGCACCTTGGAAGCCGGTACCAAAGCCCACCCCGGCGATGGCAGTGCCGGCCAAGAAGAGGGCGATGGAATGATGCGGTAGGGCCAACACGGCAATGCCGACGCCTGCGGCCAGCATGGCAGCGCCGAAGGTCATCAGGGCGCGCGGCTCGCGGTGCTGCAGCACCAGCACCGCGAGGCCGCCACTGGCGGAGAGGGTGAACAGGGCCACGCCGCCGAGAAAAGCAGATTCGACGCCGAGCATCTCGCGCACCACCATCGGCCCGAGACAGGCGTAAAAGCCACCGAGCGCCCAGGTGGCCACCAGCACCGGCAGCGCCACCAGCAGCGGCCCACGCGTCCTGGCGGGCAGCCTGATCTGTGGTTTGAGCGAGGCCAGCGCGCCCGGCGCTGGCGCGATAGTGTCCGCCATCCGGGCGACACCGATGCCCTGCAGCACGTAGACGACGCCGAGCACGGCATAGACCAGGTAGGTTGGCCCCGGCAGGTACTGCACCAGCAGACCGGCCAGCATGCCGCCCGTCGCCGAGCCGACTGCCGGCGCCACGGCACTGATGGTGGCGCCGCGCTCCCTGTTCAGGTCGATCATGCCGGCGCCGACGGCACCTACGGCGGCGCCGGTGGCCAGCCCCTGGATGATGCGCGCCAGCACCAAAGCGCCAACCCCGCTCGCCGTGGCGAACAACACCATCGTCGCCACCTGCGCCGCGGTGGCGGCCATCAGTACGGGCCGCCGCCCGAGATGATCCGACAGCCGGCCGGCGAACAGCAGTGCCAGCAGCACCGCGATGGCGTAGACGGCATAAATGAACGTCACCGTGATGGGGGAAAACCCCCACTTTGCCTGGTACAACGCGTACAGCGGTGTCGGAGCGCTGGAGCCGGCCAGAAACGACACGGTGATGGAAGCTAGCAGGTAGAAAGTGGTCTTGCGCGGAAAATAAGCTTTGCGTTCAATGGATTGCGAGGGCCCGGACGAGCTGGAGAATGGCGTCATGAGTGGCTTGGTCCCGTGTTGGCATGCCAGACAGATCTGTCTGTTCGGTGCAGCATACAGATCTGTCTGATCGGGAGTCAACTACCTGCGCAGTTTCGGCAGGGTCGAGACTAAGGCGCGCCCCGCGGGTGACGCATCAACATGACGTTGGTCAGCCAGAAGCGATTGACGCTGACGATCAGGTCCTGGAACTCCTCCAGGCTCAAGGGCTTTTTCAAATAGCAGTTGGCGTGCGCCTGGTAGCTGTTGCGCACATCCGCCGGTGCATCCGACAGCGTCAGGACCAGCACCGGAATGGTCTTCAGCTGCTCATCGGCCTTGATCAGGCTGATTACTTCACGGCCGTCGAGCCGCGGAAGATTCAAATCGAGCAGGATGAGGACTGGCCGCGGTACGTGAGCGTACGCCCCCTCACGTTTGAGAAATGACATCGCCTCGACCCCGTCGGAGGCCAAGTGCAGCCGCACGCTATCGTTTACCCGGCGAAAGGCTTCCTCGGTCAGCCGTACATCGCCGGGATTGTCTTCGACCAGCAGCAGGTCTATTGCCACGCGCGCAGCCCGGTTACGCGCACGTGCGCTCCTCGGCATTCGTCATCTGAAAGCGGAAGGTCGATCCTTCGCCGACCACCGATTCGACCGAGATCGCGCCGCCGTGCCGCTCGACGATCTTCTTGCAAATGGCCAGTCCGATTCCCGTGCCCGCGAATTCGTCCCGCTTGTGCAGCCGCTGAAACATGCCGAAGATCTTCTCGAAGTACTGCGCTTCGATGCCAAGCCCGTTGTCGCGCACCGAGAACAGGGATTTGCGGCCGCTGCAGGCGACGGCGCCGACATGCACGGCGGGCACGCCATCACGCCGATACTTGATGGCGTTGCCGACCAGGTTCTGAAAGAGTTGAATCAGCTGCATCTCATCCGCCAGTACCACGGGCAACGCATCGTGCGTCACCTGGGCGCCGCTTTCCTCTAGCGCGCCGCGCAGATTGCGCATGGCCTGCTGCAAGGCCTCCTCGCTCGAAATCGCGAACAGCTCGCCGCCCTTCGAACCGACGCGCGAATAGGTCAGCAGGTCCTGGATCAGACGCTGCATGCGCTTGGCGCCATCCACGGCGAAGGCGATGAAGTCGTCCGCATCCGCATCCAGCTTGCCCTTGTAGCGCCGGGAAATGAGGGTCGTGTAGCTGGCCACCATGCGCAGCGGCTCCTGCAGGTCATGGGAGGCGATATAGGCAAATTGTTGCAGCTCTTCGTTGGAGCGGTACAGCTCCTCGACCTTCTGCAGCAGCAGCGCCTCGGCGGTTCTGCGCGTGGTGATGTCCCGGATCGCGACCGTCACCAGGATCCCGCTGGCGCTGGCGAGCGGGCTCAACATCAGCTCCATCGGAAACTCACTGCCATCCTTGCGCCGTGCCGTCAGCTCGATGCCGGTGCCGATCTGCTGCGCCAGGGCCTCCTCAGCCGAGCGCAGCCCATCGGCGATCAGGCGCTCCGCGAAGCCCTCAGGGATGATGTTGGTCACCTTCTGACCCAGCAGCTCATCGCGCCGATAGCCGAATTTGCTCTCGGCCTGAAGATTCAACAGCACGATTTCTCCGTGCTGGTTCACGACCACCATCGCATCGGGAGCGGCTTCGAGCAGCCCGCGATAGCGACCCTCCATCTGCGCCAGATGCGTTTCGGCCGCCTTGCGCACGCTGATGTCGCGAATCGCGGCCGTCACGAGGATGCCATCCTCGCTGCCCAGCGGACTCAACATCAGCTCCATCGGAAATTCGCTGCCGTCCTTGCGTCGTGCGGTAAGCTCGATGCCGGTGCCGATCTGCTGCGCCAGGGCTTCCTCAGCAGAACGTAGCCCATCGGCGATCAGGCGCTCCGCAAAGCCCTCAGGGATGATGTTGATCACCTTCTGACCCAGCAGCTCATCGCGCCGATAGCCGAAAGTCTTCTCGGCCTGAAGATTCAGCAGCACGATCTCGCCGCTTTGATTCACCACTACCATCGCGTCGGGGGCGGCCTCGAGCAGTCCTCGATAGCGTCGCTCCATTTGCGCCAGATGCGTTTCGGCCGCCTTGCGTACGCTGATGTCGCGGATTGCGGCAGTGATCAGCGTCCCTTCCGGGCTGCGCAGCGGGCTCAACATGATTTCAATGGGGAATTCGGTGCCATCCTTGCGTCGCGCGGTGAGCTCGATGCCGGTGCCGATCTGTTGCGCAAGCGCCTGTTCGGCGGAGCGCAGCCCATCCGCGGCCAGGCGTTCGGCAAACCCTTCGGGCACGATGCTGCTGACATTCTGGCCAAGCAGTTCATCACGGTGATAGCCGAACTGGCTTTCGGCCTGAAGATTCAACAGCACGATGTCGCCTGCCTGATTCACCACCACCATGGCGTCCGGAGCGGCTTCCATCAGTCCGCGGTACTTGGCCCCGGACTCCTTGGTCTCGCTCAGATCGCGGGTGATCGCGGAAAAACCGCGCAGGTTGCCGCCGGGATCACGTAGCGCCGTATAGGTGGTGCTGGCGAGGAATTCAGAGCCATCCTTGCGCACACGCCTGCCCTGAACTTCGTGCCGGCCATTGGCAGCCGTCATCTTGAGGATTTCCTCGGGCCGGCCGCGTTCGATCTCTTCGCGCGGAAAGAACCGCGAAAAATTGGCGCCGACGATTTCCGCGCAGCTGTAGCCTTTGAGCCGCTCGGCCCCCGAATTCCAGGTGACCACCTCGCCTTGCGGGTTGAGCATGGAAATCGCGTAATCGCGGGCTGCATCAAGCAGGGTTCGATATTGATCTTCACTGGCCCGCAAGGCGTTTTCGGCGCGCCGGCGCCGCGCACTGTCGCGCAGCACCCCGCACCATGCCAGGGCCGTAATCAGCAGGCCCAAGGCCATTCCTATGACGAGCACTATGCGGGTCGTTTGCACGTCGGATTGCCAGGTGGCCGTACGCTGCACCAGCAAGCGTGCCTCTTCGTCCAGCATCTGCTGCACGTGGCGACGAATTGCGATGGCCACATCGCGCCCGCTGCCCGTGCGGATCTGATCGGCGGCGACCCCCAACCCCTGCTGACGGCGCAGGCTGATGATCCGGTCCCCGAACTGTACGCGCTGGGCAATGAGCGCATCGAGAGCGGGTAATCGCGCCTGCTCGATCGGATTATCGCGCGTCAGGGCGTGCAGGCTGGCCGCGCGCGCCTGCAGGTTCGTGGTGCTCGAACGCCACAAATCCAGATAGGATTCATTGCCACTCAACATATAG
>DATHOA010000008.1:0-53477 GCA_035485475.1 Steroidobacteraceae bacterium
CCGATTTGCGGCTTCACCTTCACGACCAATGCGGGCGATGCCCGCATCTACGGTTCGGAGCTGGAGATCAATGCGCTGCTGACGCCCAACTGGACCTTTAGCCTGAACGGCGGCAACACCCATGGCTATATCACCAGCACGCTCGAGCCGGGCATCTTCGGGGTTGGCGAGGACTTGCTGAACGTGCCGCTGTACACCGCTACCGCAAGTTCGGATTACGAAATACCGCTCAAGAATGAACAATCGCTGTTCTTCAATGCCGATTTCCCCTACGTCGGGCGCTCGCATGCCTACTACGCTACCCAGCAGGTGCCCGTGCACTACAACCCCGGCTACGGCATTTTGAACCTGGCCTTCGGCTTCATTCAGCACGAATTTGGCTCGGAGCACCACACCCTGAGGGTCTCGCTGTACGCGCAGAACGTGCTCGACAACCATCGCACGATTCAATATCCCTCGGTGTTCCAGGTGCAGGAGGCCTACACGGTGCGGCCGCTGACGGTCGGCATCTCCGTTTCACTCCTGCAATAGCCGCTTTGGATTACGGAATCGCAGGACGAGTGGTGATCTTGACCGGCGCAGCTGGCGGGATTGGCGCCGGCCTGGCACACGCTTTCAGCCAACAAGGTGCGCGCCTGGTTCTGGTGGGCAGAGATCCGGGGCCGCTCGCCGCGCTTGCGACCACCCTGCCCGGGGAAACGCTGCCGGTCACCGCGGACCTGAACGACGCTACCGCCGTGGCGGCACTGCGCACGCAGGTGCAGGCGCGCTGGGAGCACGTTGACGCGCTGATCAACAATGCCGGAACGGAGTTTCCGACCCCGCTTGGCGATGACGCTGCGGATTTCATGGAACGCTGGGACGGTCTGATGCGCAACAACGTCGGCACCATGGTGCGCCTTACCCGCGCGCTGCTGCCCCTGATGCACCCGGGCACGTCCATCATCAACCAGTCCTCGATCTGGGGATTGAAGGGGGTGCCGGAGTTCTCGGCCTACGTCGCCAGCAAGCATGCGGTCATCGGCGTGACCCGTTCGCTCGCCTGGGAACTGGCCGGTGCGGGCATCCGCGTCAACTCGGTTTGCCCCGGGTGGATCAGGACGGACTCCGCGCTGCGCTCGCTGGAGGTGATGGCCGCAAGCAGCGGCCGCTCAAGCGCCGCGATGCTGAAGGAGATTCTGGCCGGCCAGGCGACGCAAAGCTTCCTGCAGCCGGAGGATCTCGCCGGCGCATTCCTGTTTCTGGCCAGCGACGGTGCGCGCGCGATCACCGGGCAGTCGCTGGTGGTCAGCCACGGCGAAGTCATGAATTGAGGGGAAGCATGAGCCTGATCGACAATCCCGCGCGGCATGCCGTGCAGATGAACCGTATGAGCTGGCCGCAGTACCGCAGCCTCGTGGGCTCGGGTAAGACGCCGGTGTTCCTGCCGGTCGGCGCGCTCGAGCAGCATGGCCCGCACCTGCCGCTGGGCACCGATGCGCTGCTCGCGAGCGCGATTGCCACCGGCGTCGCCACGCAGGTCGGCGGCGTCGTCGCTCCGGCCCTGTCCTACGGCTACAAGTCGCAGCCCAAGTGCGGCGGCGGCCAGCATTTCACCGGCACTACCAGCCTCGATGCCGCGACGCTCATCGGCCACACGCGCGACACGGTGCGCGAGTTCGTACGCCACGGGGTGCAGCAGCTGGTGATCGTCAACGGCCACTATGAGAATCAGTGGTTCCTGATCGAGGGGATCGATCTGGGGCTGCGCGACTGTCCGGGTGCAACGCTGCAGGTGATGCGGCTGGACTACTGGGACTTCTGCACCGAAGCCACCCTGGCCAAAGCATTTCCGGCGGGTTTCCCAGGCTTTGCGCTCGAGCATGCCGCGGTAATCGAAACCTCGATGATGCTGCACCTGTACCCTGACCTGGTGCAGCTGGCGCAGATCCCCGATGAGCCGTCCGCGAATTTTCCGCCCTATGAAACCTATCCCGCACACACCGAGTGGGTGCCCGCCTCCGGCGTGCTGTCCTCCGCCCGCGGCGCGACCCTCGAGAAGGGCGTGCTGATCACCGATGAGGTGGTCGCCCGGATCGCCGCAGCGGTGCGCACGGAGTCCGCGGCGTGATCCTTGAACTGTTTGGCTATGATCGGCACGGGGAAGTCCGTGAGATCAGCACCACGTTGCAGAAGAACGCGCTCGGCACGTTCGACGTGAGCCTCGCCGCAATGGGCTTCAATGCACCGGCGTGGATTGTGGCCGCCTCCATGGCGCCGCTGTACGCGGTGATGGGCGCCGCGGCACCGCTGGCGTTGCTCATTTCGTTCCTGTTCCCGATGTTGGTTCTGGCGTTGTGCCTGGTGTACCTGACCCGCCAGGCACCCTCGGCGGGTGGGATCTTCACTTTCAGTTCGCGTTTCCTGCATCCGGTGGCGGGCACCATCCTCGGCTGGTCCTATATCCTCGCGTGCGTGGCGGTCACACCGATGACGGCCATCATCGGGACCCAATACCTGCAGGCACTGCTGCCCGGACTGCATGGCGCGCTGCTGGCGCACATCATCGGAACGGTCATGGTGCTGATCTTTACCGGGGTGTGTCTGCGCGGCGTGACGCTCACGACGCGCATTACCATCGTATTTCTCACCTGCGAGATAACGGTGATCGTGGGACTCGGCATACTTGGCATCGTCAGTCCGCATGTGCACGTGCCGACGGTGAGTTACTTTACCCCCCCTGCCAGCTGGTCGGCCTTGGGCGCCGGCGCGCTGCTGGGCATGTGGATGCTTGCCAATTTCGATTCGGCGATCAACTACATCGAGGAGGCGCGGGTGCCGGTGCGCACCGTGCAGCGGGCGCTCCTGACGGTACTCACGGCGGCGTTTCTGATCTATCTGACGGTCGCCATCGGCTGGCAGCGGGCCGTGCCAGTGAACGTGCTGGCGGCAATCCAGGAGAACGGGGACGGTGGCCCGATTGCGGCCGTGGCCCGCCAGTACCTGCCGCCGGCACTGTCCTGGGTTGCGATCTTCGTGGTCATCACCTCGGCGCTGGCGGGACTGCAGATCTCCATGAGCGCCGGTGCGCGCACCGCTTACCGGATGGCGCAGGAGAGCCATCTTCCGCAGGTCCTGGGTCGCATCAACCGCCGGCGCGCCCCCTGGGTCAGCGTGGTCATCATTGCGGCGGTGGCCATCTTCTTTGTCTGGTACAAGCCGCTTGCCGACATCGACTTCTATTACAACACGGTGGTCGTGACGCTCGCGCTCGCCTACATGTCCGCGCTCGCCGCATTTGCGCGCCTGATGTTTGCGCGCCACCCCCTGTGGCCGGCCGCCCTCGCCTCGCTCCTGCCGTTCCTGGCCATCGCGGTGCTGGGCTACCTGATGTATTCAGCCGGCGTGGCGCCCGCGGACCCGAAGGATCTCTATCAGGCCTGGTACATCGGTGCCGGCGTGCTGGTATCGAGCCTGTTGGTGCTGTGGTCCGGCAAGCGCGGGAAACCGGCACCGCCCGCGCTGGACTCCTACCGGCCCACCTGAGCCCGACCAGTGACGGCCGCCGCGAGGCTATCCAGAAGGATGCGCACACCCAGCCGGGCCGTGATGCCCGGGGCATCCCAGGGCGGGGAGACCTCCGCAAGATCGATCGCGCGCAGCTTTACGCCTGCGAAGCACGCAATGATCGCCAGGAGTTCGCGTCCGGTCATGCCGCACGGCGTCGGCACGCCGGTGCCGGGCGCGTATGCGGCATCGAGAACATCGATGTCGATGGTCAAATACACCGCGTCGGTTCCGTCGGAGGCCAGCTGCGCCGCGCGCTGCCCCACGGCAGTCGTGCCCATCTCCCACACCTGTTCGAGCGGGATGAGATTTATACCCTTCGCACGCACGTACTCAAGCTCCGCCCGCGGGTTCATCCAGCCGCTGGGTCCGATGGTCACGATGTTGCGCGGATTGAAGCCCGCATCCACGGCACGCGCGATGGGGCAGCAGTGATTCAGCGTCTCCCCGCCCACGTCCTGCGCCGTGTCCAGGTGGGTATCGAAATGGATCATGCCGCAGCGCTTGAAGTGACGGGCAAAGGCTCTTGCGGGACCGATGGTGATCGAATGGTCGCCGCCGCCAATCACCGGCAAGACCCCAGCCGCGAGCAACTCGCCGACCAGGGCCTCGGCGCGCTGCTGGGTGGCAATCGAATTGCCCGGCACGATGGGTACATCGCCGCAGTCGGCAATGTTGAAATGCTCGGTCAAATCCATGCCGGTGTTGGCGTTGAAGGTCAGGAACTGCTCGCTGGCCTCGCGCAGGCCCCGCGGCCCGAAGTTGGTTCCCGTGCGGCTGACACAGGTGCCATCCCAGGGAAAGCCCAGGAACGCCGCAGTGACCCCAGCCGCCGCAAGCGCCTCGCGCTGCGGCGCGACGCGTGGCCGGCTCAGAAAGGTTCCAGGTACGTTGACATGCAGATTTCCAGTCCACATCGTCGCATCGGGCGCATTGGCGGTTTGCATGGCTACTCCTGTTGGATTGATTAGAGCATCGGGCCCTGGGATGGACAATAGCTTCGGACCTGGTGGCCAGATTTTCATGCGTGGCCGGCACGCCTCCAATCGACTACGATCAACGCTTTGCGACGAAGGCTTGGTGGTATTTGGCTAACAAGAACATGGCGCGCGGGCTGCAGGAGCGCCGCACTCGTTTCCTGATCGCACTGCGCGAGCTCGACGATGCCTGGGTGTCCGCCTTTCATCGGGTCGGCCTGGGTGATATCTACTTTTCGCGGCTGTTCACCGAGCTGTGGTTACGCGGCAATGATGCGGTGACCAAAACCGATGCCTACGAACTGGTGCAGGGCGTGAGCATGCAGACGGCCATGAAGTACGTGCGCCAGGCCATCGCCGAGGGCTACCTCGAGGAACTCGAGAACCCGGCAGACGCCCGCTCGCGCCTGATTCGGATGACCCCGGGGCTGCGCGAACTGTTCAATGGCGTCATCGACCGGGCGAGCGAGGCCTTCGGGCAGGCGTTTCTTGCCAAGAAATAACGCGCATCGGACACGATGCAGTCAATGCCTGCGCGCACGTGATTGCCTTCAATACTAATTAAATCAAAATGTATAAAACATTTACTTAGGTATCCAAGTCTTCGCGTAGTTGAAATTTGCTACTGCGATGCGCGTTGATTGAGCGTTGGAGCCCTCAATCAAGCTATGCTGATATTCCAAGTTTCTTGCCCTTCTGAAGGGCACGCATGGACCGCGTAAAACTTTTCACCTCCTCCCTGTCGATCGCCGCCTTGCTGCTGTTGGTAGCCTGCAGCGCGGGGCAGAACGTGCAGCCGGCAGCGCCCACTGTATCGATCAGTGCGGCGGCAACAACAGTCGCCATCGGCGGTACCACTGCGCTGACGTGGAGCTCGACCAACGCCACGACCTGTACGGGCTCGGGTGGCTGGACCGGCTCGCTGGCACCGAGCGGTACCCAGATGACGGCCGCGTTGACTACGACCACATCCTATTCGGTGACCTGCAGCGGTCCGGGCGGCACCGGCATGCCTGCCACTCTCGCCGTTGCCGTGGTTCCCGCAGCCACTGTCAGCCTCGTGGCCAATCCGCAGTCCGTTGCCGCGGGCGGCACCTCCGTGCTGACATGGACCTCGACCAATGCCACCTCCTGCACCGCCTCCGGCGGATGGACGGGTGTGCAGGCGACAAGTGGCACGCAGATGACGGCCGCTGTGACAACGGGCACCTCCTATTCGCTCACCTGCACCGGTCCGGGCGGCGCCGGCACGCCTGCCGCCGTGACAGTTGCCGTGGTTGCCATGACGCCCGCCGCCACTGCCAGCCTGATGGCCAGTCCGTCGTCGGTTGCCACGGGCGGTACCTCCACGCTCACATGGAGCTCGACGAACGCCGCGTCCTGCACCGCCTCCGGCGCATGGAACGGCGCCCAGGCGACGAGCGGTACGCTCGGCACCGGCGCACTGTCCGCGAGCACCACCTACTCGCTCGTGTGCAGCGGGCCCGGCGGTACGAGTAGCACCGTATCCGCGACGGTGACCGTGGGTTACGGCGGCGCGGTAACTGTCGCACCGCGCAGCGCCGCCATCACTCAGTCGCAGTCGCTGCAGTTGACGATCGCGCCGGCAGGCGCTTCGGTCACATGGACCGTAGATGGGATTGCCGGCGGCAACGGCACAGTGGGCACGGTGAACCCGAGTGGCCTATACGCGCCGGGAACACTCGCCGGAAGCCACGCGGTGCTGGCCACCAATGCCTTCAATTCCACGCAGTCGGCCGGTGCCACTGTGGCTGTAACCGATTTGCCTGGTGTCTATACCGCTCACAATGATGTCAGCCGCGACGGCGCCAACAACGCGGAGTACGCGCTGACCCCGGCCACCGTCAACACGGCCGGCTTCGGCAAGCTCTTTGCGTGCGCCGCCGATGGCGCGATCTACGGACAGCCGCTATGGGTCGCGAATGTAACTGTGAATGGCGTGCATCACAACGTGGTATTCGTGGCAACGGCTCACGATGGCCTGTTTGCATTCGACGCCGATGCCAGTCCCTGCGTAACGCTGTGGTCCGCCAATCTGATTGATACCAGCCACGGCGGATCGGCTGGCGAAACCACCGTGCCCTCGGGCCCGACGGGCAACCTCGTGGGAAGCGGTTTTGGTGACATCACACCGGAAGTAGGTGTCATCGGCACACCCGTCATCGATCCGGCCAGCGGCACGTTGTACGTGCTCAGCAAATCGGTCAACTCCGGGCGGAGCGTTTTCTACCAGCGCCTGCACGCCATCGACTTGACGACTGGCCTTGAGAAGGCCGGCTCGCCTACCACGATCGCCGCAAGCTTTACGGGCACCGGCGGGACCGTAAGCAACTTCGATTCCCAATTGCAGCTGCAGCGCAGTGGTCTGGCGCTGGTGAACGGCGTCGTCTACTGCGTGTGGGCTTCCCATGAGGACACGGGTGCTTACCACGGCTGGATCATGGGTTACAGCTACAGCGGCAGTACGTTCAACCTGGCGCAGGCGCTGAACGTCACGCCCGATGGTACGGCCGGCGGCATATGGATGAGCGGCGGCGCACCGGCCGCTGATTCCAGCAATCAACTGTATGTCATCACCGGTAACGGCGGTTTCGATGCCGCGAACAGCGGCGCACCGAATGATGATTATGGCGACTCCCTGCTGAAGCTTTCGGCTTCACTGACCCTGACGCAGTACTTCACGCCATCGGATCAGCTGGCAGATGAACAAACTGACTCGGACTTCGGTGCCGGCGGTGCGGTCGTACTGGTGGATTTGCCCGCCGGCAGTCCCGTCACCCACCTGGTCATGGGCGGCGGTAAGGACAGCACCCTCTACGTGCTGAACCGCGACAACCTTGGTGGGCTGGGTGATTCCGCAGCCGTCCAGCAGGTGTCGGTGGGGCACGGCATCTTCTCCACGGGTGCCTTCTGGAACAACAACTTCTACCTGGCCGCCGCGGGCGGCACGCTAAACACCTACGCATTGAATCCGGCGCAGCCGAACTTTACGCTCAGCTCGTCGTCCCCGACTACGTACGCCTGGCCCGGCGCCACGCCTTCGGTTTCCGCGGCAGGCACCCAGAACGGCATCGTCTGGGCGCTCGACAACCATTTGTATTGCACCAATCAATCATCGGGCTGCGGTCCCGCGGTCCTGCATGCCTACGATGCCACCAACGTCGCAATGGAGCTGTGGAACAGCGCAACGACGGGCAGCGATGCCGCCGGCAATGCTGTCAAGTTCACGGTGCCCACCATTGCCAACGGCAAGGTCTATGTCGGGACCCGGGGTAACAACACCGGCGGGGCCTCCGGATCAACCAGCTCATCCGGTGAACTGGACGTCTACGGCCTCAAGCCGAACTAAGCCGCGTGGCCCTCACCACTTCGCGAGCGAGACGGCGGGTTTCCCGGTCAGACGTTGCCTGATGTGCTGGCCGAGGGTATCGGCGAAGCTGCCCTGCGTAGTGCCGGCCATGTTCACCAGCACCACTCCCGCATAGCCCTGGTCGGGATTGAAGAAGGCGTAGGCGGTGTAACCGCCCGTGCCACCGTTGTGCCAGTAGGTGCCCGTGTCGGTTTCATGCAGCCAGGCATAGGCGATGCGCATGTTGGGTAGCGCATCGGCCTGCAGTTCGTGCGAGCGCTTGAGGGCCGCTGCCAACGTGCGGCCCGCAGCACCTTGCACCGCGAGGTGTGCTGGATCGAGTTGTGCCTCGAGGTAGCGCAGCATGTCGGCGGCCGTGGAGCCTCCTCACGGCAGGCCGGCGGCGTCAGCCGGCGCACCCACCGTTCGGTCAGGCTCGAATCAGGTTCGATTTCGCGGACCATAGATCCTTCCCTCCGGTTGCCTCGACGGCTTCCCACAGACGCCGCGCCGCACTCAGCGATTCACGCAGCGCCAGCTCCCCATCCCGCTCCAGCCGGTAGTAACGCCGCGCCCGTCCACCCCGTTCGGGTTTCGGATCCGAGAGCCAGGAGTTGATCAGGCCCTTGTCCTGCAGCCGTTCGAGCGTCGCATACACGGCGCCCGGTGAGACGCTGCGCGCCGCCAGCGCCTCCACAGCCTGATGAATGGGTACGCCGTAGGCCTGCACGCCACAGCGCAGGATGGCCGTGAGGACGGTCTGTTCGAACTGGCCCAGCTGCGGTGCGCTCTTCATTTGTCCTACAGTGTATGGCAAATAGAATTGGCGCGCAAGATTCCTATCCCGAGCGGTCACGCCGCGATACATGCGACGATTGGTGGCAATGGATCTGGGAATTCGTGGCCGCAAGGCCATCGTCAATGGCGGCAGCGCCGGTATGGGCAAGGCCGCGGCGTTCGCGCTGGCGCGCGAGGGCGTGGAGCTGGTGCTGTCGGCGCGCGGCGCAGCCCGCTTGCATGCGACCGCTGCGGAAATCGCGGCGGCTACGGGCGTACGCGTCATCGCGGTGGTGGCAGACCATTCCCAGCCTGAAGGCTTCGCGCGCATTCTGGCGGCCTGCCCGGCGCCGGACATCCTGGTGGGCACCTGTTCGCCTCCGCCGATGACCGAGGACTATCGCTCCATCGATGCCGCACAGTGGCAGACAAGTCTCGACACCGGCCTGTTAAGTCCCGTGCACTTCATGAACGCCGTGCTCGAGGGCATGGTGGCGCGTCGCTGGGGCCGGATTGTCAACATCGCCAGCATCGCCGCCAAGTACCCGCTGGAATTGCGCATCCTGTCCGGTGCACCGCGCGCAGCATTGATCAACTATGCGGGCGCCGTCGCGCTGCGCGTGGCACAGCACGGCGTCACGATCAACAACGTACTGCCGGGCATGTTTCACACGGCCTTTACCCAGGAGCACCTGGGTGCGCGCGCGCTCGCCAATGGGACCAGCTACGAGGCCGAGGTCGCGCGTTTTTCCGAGGACTTTCGGATTGCGGCGCGCCGCTTCGGGGATACGCAGGATGTCGGTGCATTGGTAGCCTGGTTATGCAGCCAGTTTGCCGGGTACATCACGGGCCAAAGCATCGTGATAGATGGCGGGGCAACGCGCTCTACTTTCTAAAATCCGGATCGGAGTCGAAGTCGAACGGCAGGTCGCGCGATGACACCCAGCAGCCGTGCACCTGCATGTGTAGCCGAAACGGCAGTTTGACCCTAGCGATCGGACCTTGCGCCAGCTGCTGCGCGTCCGCGATAACGAGCTCGCTTTTCATCTGTGCATAATCATTGGCAATGCCAATGAGGTAGCCGTCGCCTTCGGCTGCGCCCTGCCGTCGCGGGACGAACTGTGGTTCCGACAGTCCATGGGTGTCGCCGGCAGAGAAGCGCTCGACACGGCTTGACTCGTAATCGAGGCGGTACCACGCGTTTGGAACCTCGCCTCGATCCGCCAGCAAACTGAAGCTATAGCGAAATGGCAGCGTGAGGTAGCGATCGTCTATCCGGGTGAAACTGGTCGGTTTGATTTCCGGAAACAGAATCTCCTCCTGCCAGGCCTCATCACCCTGCTTGGACAGATCAAAGGTCCAGCGACGGATGGTGTTGCGTCGCGCTTCGTCGTCGAAGGGTGAGCCATCAAGGTTCGGGAATTGCGGATTGAAATTTCCACGCGCCACCGGCGCGTCGAGGATCACCTTGTTGCCCTCGGTGCGGGCATTGGTCACATGGATCAGCATGGCACGGTCATGCGGGCCCTTGAACCAGCGCACATCCCCGGCAGTCCCATCACGAGGCAGGATACCGACCCAGGCGGGAACATTCCGATCATAGGCCCAGTGATTCAGGCCCTGCTTGAGGCGCTCAAGGCTCGTCACCATGGCCGTCGTCGGCAGGATGATGTGGCTTTGCGTGATGGCGAAGTCGTGCATCATCGAAACATTGGGTGCTTTCAACCAGATCTGGCGCGTGAGCTGGCCGGTGGGAGCAAAGAACTGCACCGAGAGGTCATCGGTCAGGTCGCCCTTCGCCTCATAGGAGAAGGCAATCATTTCGCCGCTGATCGGATCGATTTTCGGATGCGCGGTGAAGGTTTTCGCCTCCAGCCTGCCGTCGAAGTCGTATTCACCCAGAGTCTGCAGCGAATGGGGATCGAGCAGCATGGGCGGACTGCTTTCCTTGAGGCAGTAGAGCTTTCCGGCATGCACCAGCGGTGTGGTATTCCCGGTGTTCATCGACACGCCGGCGACGCTCGGATCGTTCGTGTATTTGTTGCGGTAGACCCCGAACAGCGCCCGGCGCGCCGCCCTTTCTGCCACGTAACGCGGCGTGCGAATGTAGCGCGTGCGAAAGTCGACATGACCGTTGCGGAACCGAAACAGATCCGCCGCCCCATCCGCATTGTAGGGAATGTCATTCGGCATCCGCTGCGGATAGCGCCGGTCGATGCAGGTGCGGTAGAACGAGCCGTCCAGATCGAGCGGAATACGACCCTCGACTTCACAGTCGTGAATGTCGGCTTCGAAGCGCATGGGTGCAAAGAAGCCCGTGTGGAAGGAGTCTCCCTTGAAAGTAACGCTCATTCCAGCTCCCGAGAGTAACGGCGCGAATTGTATCGGCATTCAGGTTGGCGGAGTACACTGCGCGCCAAGCGCACGGCGGCAATCGGCTCGCGGTCTGACCACCGTTGTGGAGAATGAAGCATGAAGCTGTACTATTTTCCTGCCTCGACGTTTTCGCGACGCGTGCGGGTGGCGCTCCTGGAGAAGGACATTTCCTGCGAGCTGATCGAGCTCAGCCTGCCTACCGGACAGCACAAGCAGGACTGGTACGCGGCGCTCAACCCCTACGCGAAGGTTCCGACGCTGGTGGTGGGGGACGTTGCGCTGTACGAGTCTGCAGCGATTCTGACATACCTCGAGGCGACACATCCCACGCCCCCCCTTGTGCCGGATGATGCATGCGGTCGCGCACTCGTCGACATGCACGTGCGGCTGTGCGATGCCCATGTCGGCCGCTACGCCGGGGCGATCCTGTTTCCGAAGCGCTTTGTGCCGCAAGCGAATTGGGACCTTCAGGCGATGGAAGCGGCTCGCAAGGAGATCGACCGGCACCTGGTTATTATCGAGCGCGAGCTTGGCGACCGGCCCTACCTCGTCGGGGATGCCTTTACCCTCGCGGATGTCGCCTACCTGCCGTTCCTGCACTTCCTGGCGTTGATGGAGGTATCGGCCGGGCCGCGGGTGAAGGCCTGGGCCGACCGAGTGCTGGCGCGACCCAGCGCCCAAGCGACCGTGCCGGCACGGTAGCCGCAGCGGGTTGCCAGAGTGCGGCACTGCAGCGTGCGGCGCGGGTGGGCGGGTAACTCATCCGGTCGATTGCGATTCGCTGGCGCGGACGGCAAACTCCGCCACGACAAAACCATTTCGTACAAAAGGGGGAGCCCATGCGAGCGAGCCTAAGAATCGGCCTGATCACGGCGTTGCTGCTGAGTTGTGGCGGGATAGTCCAAGCTCAAACCGCCGTCGTCGGCGTTGCGGATGCGGAGTCGCTGTTCCACAGCAAGAATGCCAAGCAGGAGAAGAACAAGCAGGCGGCCTACCACATCATGAAGGAGCTGCTGGAAGCGAACCATTGGGACATGGCTGACCAGTGGCTCACGGAGCAGTATATCCAGCACAATCCCCAAGCCGCCAACGGGCGCGCCGCCGTCGTCAAGTTCTTTACGGAAGTCCGGCACATGAAGCCGTCGCCGATACCCGAGAAATTGGGCACGCCCATCGTCTCGGTCGTTGCCGAAGGCGACTACGTGATCGTGACGCAACCGCGGACGATGAAGGATTCCAAGGATCCGACGAAGACCTACACCACCACATGGTTCGATATGTGGCGCTTCGTTGACGGGAAAGCCGATGAGCACTGGGACCCCGCCACGCGCTAGCCGGTAAGCCAGTCGGGAGGGGGTGAGCGAAGCGCTCGCCACCCTCCCCTTACAACGAGGGGGCACCATGAAGTACGCCATCTGGTTTGTGCGCTTTGTGTTCGCGGCCTGGATGATTCCATCGGGCTTGAATCACTTTATTCCGCTGTTCCCACAGCCGATGGGAACCAAGCCCTTGAGCCATGAGCTGATCGTGGCACTCCTCGACAGCCACCTGTTCGACATGGTCAAGGCCGTTGAATTCATCGCCGGATTGAGTGTCCTGACGGGGTTCTATACTCCGCTGACGCTGCTCATGTGCATGCCGGTGTCGTTCTGCGTGTTCTTCTGGGATACGCCACTGGAGGGATGGACCTCGCGCGCGGCAGTGTTCGGCTGCTCAGTGCTGTTCTGCAATGTGGTTCTATGCCTGGCTCACATTAAGAGCTATCGCTCGATGTTCGCCCTGCATTCGAAGCCGCAGGTGGCCCGGGTATCGGGCGCACCGCAGGCGACCCTGCCAGCGGGGGCCCGGTCATGAAACAACTCATCCTGCTCGCCCGGCTGATATTTGGCGTGTGGATGCTGGCCAACGCCGCCAACTACTTCTTTTTCGCGCTCTGGCCCCAGCCCATCGGCCACGAGCCGCTCGCCATCGAGCTGATGGCCGCCCTGACCCACTCAGGATTGCTCGGCGTCGCCATGTCGATCCAACTGGTGACAGGTGCGCTGATCCTCGCCGGCCTGTTCGTGCCGGTGGCGCTGTGCGTGGTGATGCCAATCTCCACCTGCGCGCTTTTCTGGTCGGTGATTCTGGAGCATCAACCGCTCGGCATCGTTCTGGCACTGGCCGCGTTTGCCCTCAATGGACTTTTGATGCTTGCCTACATCGGATACTACAGCGGAGCCTTACAACGGCTCGCGCTGATGCTGGGCGAATCCCCCGCAGGGCAGAACTCGTATAACTTCCTGTTCGTGAATCTGAGCGGCCGCAGCTCGCGCGGCCAGTTCGCGGCGGCGCTGCTCACGCTTGTGGCGGTGGCAGCGTTCTACGCGTTCCTGGTGAAGGGTGCCACCGCCCATTGGGCCATGCTGATGCTGGTTTTCCCAGGCTTCGTGCTGCTGGCAAGGCGCTGGCACGATATGGGGCACGGCGCCTGGCCGCTGCTGATCCCTGCAGTCCTGACCGTCTTGGCCTTCGCCAACTGGCTGCACCTCGTCAGCTTCGCTGCCCCATTCAACGCCGCGCTCGCCCCGGTCGCGATTGCCGCCTGCGCCGCATTCGCGCTCTGGGGCTTGATTGGCAACGGTCAGGCCGAAGCCAATCGTTTCGGCATGCCCGTAGCCGCTTGAGTCGCGTCCGCGGTAAAGTGCGTCGTAGCCATGGATAAATTCCGAACATCTCGGCTGTCGCGGCGTGCTGCCCTGTGCGGCGCGCTGGCGGTCGGCACCGGCGCATGGTTGTCGAATCCTGCGCTTGGGGCGACCAGCCCCGCCCTGCCCCTGATCACCAAAGCCATCCCCTCGAGCGGCGAGAAATTGCCCGCCATTGGCCTGGGCACGGACAAATTTGAATCGGACCAGCGTGAACCCATACTGGCCGAGATCCAGCGCATGCAACAGCTGGGCGGGACTGTGATCGACACGGCAGCCGCGTACGGAGACAGCGAAACGCTCATCGGCGAGGCCTTGGCCGGCAGTCGCGACCGCATGTTCATTGCCACGAAGCTTACGGAAAGCGGCGGCGGCTTCCGCGGTGGCGGAGTGGGTGGTCAAGCCAGCTTCGAGCGTTCCCTGATGCGCCTGCGCACCCCAAAGATCGACCTGTTACAAGTCCATAACCTGGATGGAGTCGATGCAATGCTGCCGCTGATGCAGCAATGGAAACTGGCCGGGAAGATCCGCTATATCGGGATTACGACCTCACGCGTTTCCCAGCATGAGCAGATGATCGGGTATCTGCGCAAATATCCGCTGGACTTCGTGCAGGTCGATTACTCGCTGGATAACCGCGATGCCGCCAAGATTCTGCTGCCTCTTGCGCAGGAGCGGCATGTTGCCGTGCTGGCCAATGTGCCGTTCGGCTTCGGCAGCCTGTTGCGCCAGGCACAGGCGCGCAAATTGCCGGCCTGGGCGGCGGATATCGATGTCAGCAGCTGGGGCCAGTTTCTGCTCAAGTACGTGATCTCGCACCCGGCCGTCACCTGCGCAATACCTGGATCAACGCAGGTGGCACATCTGGCGGATAACCAGGGTGCCGCGCGCGGCCGGCTGCCTGACGAGGCCATGCGGCGGCGCATGGAGCAGTTCTGGGATTCATCGACCGGCTGACAGGCCTGATCTTCAGGCGCGGCCGCGGATTTTCGCGAACCACCAGCGCAGACCGACGAACAGGAAGCGCCAATCGTGAAAGAACTCCGGGGGTTTGCCTTCGACCGCGTGGCCGACGAACTGCAGACCCCAGCCGATCACGAACATGGCGGTCGGGATGACCCAGATGCCGTGCACGAATGGAATCGCCAGGAAGATGGGCAGCGAGAGCGCGATCAGCGGTATGCCCAGCGTATGACAGAAGCGATTGAGCGGATGCTTGTGGCTGCCCCCATATTGGACAATCCACTCTTCCCATGATCGGCCGGCGAACATGCTACTCAAAGTAAGCCCAGCCCTGTCGAGACGCAAGCCCGGTTCAGGGGGCCTGCGCCGGATACTGGTCTTCGCGCACCCACCAACCATGAATCTGCGGCGATGCCTGGGTTGGCAGATGCACCGTAGCGATCGGTCCCTCCTCGATGTGTTCGGCATCCAGAACCAGCAGGTCAGCGCGCAGGTTCTGATCCAGATGCCAGGCCACGCCCAGAAGGTAGCCTTCCCCTTCCGCGGCATCGGCGCTCTTTGGTGCGAATAGTGGCTCTCCCAGCGATACCGTGTCCGGCGCCTTCCACAGCTGGTGCGAGCGGGTCTGGTGATCCACGCGGGCATAGCAGGCGGCCTTCCAGCGCACCGGATCGGCCGGGTCCGGGCAGCCCATGAAGCCGTAGCGGTAGGGCACGGTGTTGTAGCGATCATCCTGCCGCGGCAGCGGCGCAATCAGCGGGTACATCTGTTCGATGTCGTAGCTGCTGTTGCGTCCGTTCAGGTTCACGGACAGACGATGCAGATAACTGATGCCCGTCGCCGGATCGTAGGGGGTTCGGTCCTTGTTGGGAATTACGGGGTAGGGATTGGCCGCGGTGAGTTCTCGATCGAAGTACAGCCGGCCGCGGTCCTCGAATGCGCCCAGCGTATGGCTGCCGCCCCGGGCCGCACCTTCGATCCATTTGAGGTCCTTGCCGTCGCCGTAGCGGCGCATGAAGCCGAAATAGCTTTTCTTGTCCTTGTCCCATGACCAGTGGATGCCGCCCCGCTGCATCTGTTCGTGGTCGATCGCCAATGGGGTCAGAAAGAAGGCGATGTGATTTTCGGTTACCGCAAAATCATGCACGCTGCTGACGAAAGGGGTCTGGATCTCGGTGCCCCACACTTTCTTGCCCTGTCGGTCGATCTCAAAGATCGCGATGACATTGCTGCCGAAGCCGCGGGCCTCATAGCCGAACGCAACGATGTTGCCGGTGGAAGAGCAGATTTTCGGGTGTGCCGTAAACGGCTGGTCGCGAGGCAGCTGACCCTCGAAGGTATAGACCGGGTCAAGCGTTGCCAGCGTGTTCAGATCCAGGGCGGTGGGCGCACTGTCCTCCTTGAGCGCCAGAATCATGCCGCCGTGGTGCAGGACGTGAGTGTTGGCCGTGCTGCGACTCAGGCCCTTCACGCTGGGATCGTCCCGGGAGGGATTGCGGTACATCGGCATGAGGTTTCTGCGCGCCGCGTCCTGCGCGAGGTAGCGCTCCGTTCGCACATAGCGGCTGCGGTAATCGACGCGGCCCTTCCGGATCCGGAACAGGCGGATGTGCCCCTCGCCATCGAAGGCGATGTTGCCCGGGGCCAATGGGTACTGCGGATCCGGTCCAACGGCGTAAAAGCCGCCACTGAGGGATTCGGGCAACTCCCCTTCCACCGCACAGTCCTGGACATCAACCTCCGCCCGCATCGGGGCATAGGTCGCGCCGAGTCTCGGCGTAGCGCTCATCAGGTCATTTTTTAGGCGGGTCGCCGGTTTGCAGAATGGCCTGGATGCTGCCATCGGGGGCTATCGGGTTGCGGTTGTTTTCCAGGCAAACATACGGCTCGATCTCAAAGTCAGGCGGTGCCCGCTTGTAGGTCTTGGTGACGGTCCAGGGCTTCACCAGTGCGACCGGGTCCACGAGCGTGAATTCATCGCGCAGCGTGTCATCATCGGCCAGCCAGATGCGCTCATAGGCAATCGCCTTGTCGCTCTTGGGCAGGCCGGAGGATTCCATGTTGGTATCGAGCCGAAATCCGTACGCCGTGGAGAGCAGAAAGTTGCCCTCCCAATGTCCAACCGACTCCCCGTTGAAAGTGGGATCCGGATCGTCCGGCAGCGGCCGGCCATCCGTGAAGATGCGTCGCACCTGTTCGTCCCATTCCGCGTACACCATGATCCGATCAGTTCCCATGGTGATTTCCATCGGGTAGGTCATGGTCATGAGGCGCGGCATGCCCGGCGGCAGACAGCCCGCCGTCGGATCCCCGGTCGGCTTGCCAGCCGCAGCGTCCGCCAGATGGCCCGCGAATATCTTGGCGTAGGCGGGGGTGAGCGGCGGATTCTGACGACGCCCCGGAGGAATTCCCGGCGTCCAGCCGATCCCGCCTTGATTGATCCAGATACCTGTCAGGTCGCGCCGGCTCTTGGGATGATACGGGACCGAGCCCCACTTGGAATTCACGGGTTGTGTCTTTGCCGCCTCCGCGAAGCTGGCCGGCAGCTTTGAGGTGTCCCGAAACGGCGCCTGGACACCCTTGCTCAGATCCAGATCCACCGGCCGCCCGATCAGATCTGTGCCGGGTCCTTCCCCACCGGAGGTTGCCTTGGTGGCCGCGGGCGGTGGCTTCTGCGCCAGCGACGGGGCGGCAGCGAGAATCGAACCTAGAACCGCCGCGAAAACAACTGCGCCAGTGTGCATCAGGGCCATTGCGATTCTCCTAGCTTCGCACGGAGTGTAGGCCGTCTTCGTTCGCTTTGCATCGGGGGTCGGGAAGCGCACGTTTTCGTCGCTGGTACTACGCGGGTAGTTGACAGCAGCGATTTAGGGTCTATCATCTACTACATACATAGTATTGGGTGCCCGCATGGATGTATCACTGACAGATCGCGAAGCCGAGTTCATGCAAATCCTGTGGCGACAGGGCCCCTCGACCGTCGCGGAGGTTCGCGGGCACCTGGCCGATCAGCCCGCCTACACGACTGTGTTGACCATCCTGCGCAACCTCGAAGCCAAGGCTTACGTCGGGCATATCGAGGAAGGCCGCGCACACCGCTACCAGGCGCTGATTGATTCGGACCTGGCTCGTGCCAGCGCCTTGCGCGCGCTGGCTCACAAGCTTTTCGACGGCTCGGCGGAGCTGCTGCTCACCCACCTGGTTTCCGACAAGCGCCTAAGCAGCACTCAACTGCGGCGTATCCGCCGCCTGCTCGATGCAAAGCCCAAACGGGAGAGCGGATCGTGATCGTCGCGCTGATGATCTATACGACGATGGTTTCATTGCTGGTGAGCCTGGCGGCACTGACGATCGAGCGCGCCTCTGCGCTGGCGTCTTCGCCGCGTCGCTGGCTATGGATTGCCGCCATGCTGGTATCGCTGGCCGGTCCGGCGGCCATGACGCTGAGCGCGCATGGTCCACGCCAAGGCTCCAATGAAGCCCCGACGCTGGTAACGGCGAAACCCGCTTCGGGGGGCGTTGCACTTGCACCATTTCCAATTGCCGCTCAACCCCAGCGGCTGCAACGCCCGGTGGCCGTGCCCGTAGGAATCTCGCTGGAGCCATATGCCCGGGGGTTGTGGATTGGCGCCTCGATCGCGCTCTTCGGGCTATATGGTAGCGGCGCTTTGCGCCTGTTGAGAGCAAAGAAGCACTGGTCGCAACGATCGGTTGGCAGATACCGGGTGTTCATTTCCAAGGACGTCGGGCCTGCCGTATTTGGGCTCGTCCAACCCACGATCGTCGTGCCGCGCTGGCTGCTGGACGAACCCGTGACGACCCTCGAGGCTGCGTTGAGTCACGAGAATCAGCACATCCTCGCGCGCGATCCGGCCCTGATGCTGGCGGGCCTGCTGTTACTGGCGCTGACTCCGTGGAACCTGCCCTTATGGTGGCAACTGCGCCGGCTGAAGCTTGCAATAGAGGTGGATTGCGACACCCGGGTATTGGCTATGGGTGTGGACCGGCGGCTGTATGCGAATACCCTGCTGCGTATAAATCAGTACGCCGGGACCATGCCGCCTGGAGCCATCGCGATCGTCGGGCACATTTCCCAGATCGAGCAAAGGATACGCGCCATGATGATTGAGCGTCCGCGGCACCCGAAACTGTGGATTGCGGGATGGGCCGCCCTCGCGGTACCGCTGCTGGTTGGTGCAGCACAGCTGAATCCACCCCCTGCTCATGCGCCTGTGCCGCCTGCCCTCCTGGGCATCGTGCTCGCGGACTTTGACGTCAATGGCGCCTCCTCGCTTGCTGCGGCCCGATATCGCGGCGCAATCGTGACATTTGTCCATCCGGGTGGCGTGGCCGACCAGGCGGGCCTCAAAAGGGGTGACCTGGTCATCAGGTATGGCGACACCGAAATCATCGGCGCACGCACCCTGGCAGCCGCGGTTGCGCATACCGCGCCGAATGCGCGAGTCCTGCTGACCATTGAGCGTGGAGCCGGGAAGCTCACTGTGCCGGTTGATTTCTCCACCGCACCCCCTCCCCAGCCGCAATTCGTGCAGCAGGTCCAGGACAGCTCCGATTGGGATTCGCTGCGCGACGCCCATCTGCCCGTGTCACAGCCGCAGTTGCGTGATGAGTTGATTCGGATGAGCAGGTTGGATGAGCAAATGAGTGCGTTTCGGGACATGTTCAAGCATCAGCCGCCGCTTCCACCGAATACCGGTGGCATCGGCTTTGGCGTCCACATCGAGCCCGGTGCCAATGAAGCGAATGCGCGCCGGCTCCAGGAGATCATCGCCCAGTACGGTTGGCCAACCGTGTCGATGGTGGGTGTCAGGGGCGCGACGGCGGCGGGCCTGATTGCCTATTCCGCCCCTGGCGATCAGACATTCCAGGCCGAGGTGCTCAGTCTGATGGAGCCATTGTTGCGCAGCGACGAAGTCCCGGCCATGTACTACGCCGCCCTCTTCGATCTGGTGCACACGCCGCAACGCTACGGGAACGACCGCAAATGCGAGAATGGTCGATTCGAGCTCACCAAACCGGTCGAGGATCCACAGCACCTGGCGGAGCGGCGCGCGGCGCTGGGCTTGCCGATCCTTCCGGATTTGTGCATATCGCAGATTCGCGCCAATGGCAGTGGCTAAGAACGCCCTGGGACTGACCCATCACCACGACTCGCGCGGCACCAGGCGCTCGCAATCCAGAATCTTGTTGAGCGCCACACCGTCGTTGAGTCGGCGGAACAGCCCCGGGGCAACCCAACGGGCGCGACCGTCGACGTTTGGCGCGCCGCGTCGGGCGCGGGTATCGGTGATCGAGACCGTGCGGGTCTCCAGCGAAATGCGTGTCAGGCCCGTGTGATTGGGCACTCCGACATGTGCATGGGCGCTGGAGAAGGCGATGATCTCCCCCGGCTCCAACACCACGGGGACCGCGCTGTTCGGAGCCACTGGCGCTGTCGGCCGCGGCGCCAGCTGTCCTGGACCTAGGGTCTCGGGGGCGGTGCGCAGTTTCTCCATGACCTGCGCCAGGTCGAAATCGGCACTGTTGTTCGCAATCGGTACATCCCAAAGCGCTGGATGAATTGCAAAAGTGCGCCCCGCGGTGATGGGCCATACCGGCGCCCACCAGTTGATCTGGGCGGACAGATTGGTCCCCCAGGTATCGCGATGGAATCCCACCGTCGCGGTGCTGCGCGACCAGGTTGGGGTGGTCTCGGGATCCGTGTGCGCCTGGAAACGCAGCATCAGCCGGTCCCGCGCCGTGTCCGCCATATCAAGCCCGACGGCCGCAAACAGCTCGCTCCACAGCACCTTGCCCTCGGCTGACTGGGCATATGCGCTTTGCACTTCACCAAGCTTGGTGGCCAGTCTCGGGGGGTCGAGGTAGCGATGGATTTCCGGCGCCGGATGCGGTGCGAGTCGCTCCTCGACGAAACGGCGCGTGAAGGCGGTGATCGCCGCCATTTGTGGGACGCCGCGGTAGCGGACCACCTCGCCCGCGTACAACCCGGCGTACAGGACCGAGGAATCGTGCGGCGGTTCGCGATACATGGTCGGATCCTCTCATGTCCATGGCGCGGCGCAACAGGGAAGACGGGGTCGGTGTCGCACCGCGCGCCGCGCACGGGCGGCTATACTTGGCGCCTCGTATAAAAGGGGTGGGGACAATGCGAATTCTGGGACGAGTATTGACGGTGGCGGCGCTGGCTGGCCTGACGCTGCAGGCGGTCGCCGCGACACCGCGCACCGCCGCTGACAACTGGATTGGGGTATGGGGTTACGTGATCGCACCGCCCGCCCCGGGCCCTGCTGTCGCTGCCTTCGTACTGCCCGCCCCGGCCGTTACGCCGCTGGGTGCACCCCCGGCCCCGGCCGCAGCGCCTGCGCCACGTGCCTTCCCGCCGCCGCTGCTCGAGAATCCGGGCAATGTACCGGTCGATGTCACGACCGCTGAAGTTCGCAATACGACCGTGCGCCAGCTGGTTCGGGTGTCGGCCGCAGGCTCACGTCTGCGCCTGCGCTTTTCCAACGAGGACAGCCCGGACGCGCTGACGCTCGGATCCGTGCATGTCGGGCTGGCGGGCGCGGACGGCTCCATCGTCGCGGGCACGGACCATGCCGTCACCTTCGATGGTCAATCCGGGATCGTGATTCCTGCCAGCTCCCCGGCGCTGAGTGATGCGATCGACCTGCCGACCAAGGCGCTGGACCGGCTGTATATTTCCGTCCATGTGCCGGGACCGATGACTCTGCGTGCCGCGCGCACGCTCTTTCAGTATGTTGCCGGAACGGCCGGTGACTTCACCGGCGCGCCGGCATTGCCCGGTGTGCGCCTGATGCGCGTCCCGGTGCTGGTCACGCTGGTGGAGTCGCAGCCGACCGCGCCGACCAACGTGGTCGTGACGCTGGGCGATTCGATCACGGAAGGGGCCGCCTCCACGGCCAATGCCTTCCGTGGCTGGCCGGACCGGCTGGCCGAACGTCTCGCCGATCATCATTGGGCCGTGGTCAATACGGGCATCAGCGGCAATCGCCTGCTGCGCTATGGCGCAGGTCCCAGTGCGCTGGCGCGACTGGACCGGGATGTGCTCAGCGTGCCCGGGATCAAGGCCATTATTCTGTTGGAAGGCATCAACGACATCGGCCGTGGTTTCGGCACACCGAACTCCACGGAGCCCGTCACCGCCGAGGCGCTCGAGGCCGCCGACAAGCAGATCATCGCGCGCGCCCATGAACACGGCATCCGCGTCATCGGTGCCACGCTCACACCCTATCAGGGTGCCTCCTATGCTTCACCGGCCGGCGAAGCCGCCCGCGAGGCGCTCAATACCTGGATCAAGAGCAGCGGCTCATTCGATGCTGTGATTGATTTCGCGCCGGCGGTGGCCGATCCGACCAATCCGCTGACCTTCGCCAAAGCGTTCAATGATCGCGACCACCTGCATCCCAACGATGCGGGGTACAAGGCGATGGGCGATGTCGTCGATCTGGCGGTGCTGGGCAAATAGCCTGCGGGTTGTGCCGAGTTCTATGCTTTGCCATAGGTCGGCACGATTGCGCCGCGCGTGACTTGGTTCTGCGGGGATGCCAGAAACAGGATGGTCGCGGCGACCTCCTCGACCTTGGGCCAGGCATTGAAATCCGCCTTGGGCATCGACGCGCGGTTGGCGGGCGTGTCCATGGTCGAGGGCGCAACGGCGTTCACCAGTATGCCCTCCTTCGCGACTTCCTCGGCCAGGGCAATCGTCAATGCGACAACGCCCGCCTTCGCGACCGTGTAGGCCGTAAGGCTTGCCCCCAGCCGCGATTCCAGCCCCTGGCGCGCGGCAATATTGACGATGCGGCCGCCCTTGCTGCCGCGCCTGAAAGCTCCGATCGCAGCCCGACTGCACAGATAGGCCGAAATCAGATTGCTCTCAAGCTGCGTCATGAGGAGTGGTTTGTCGCTCTGGGAGATTGGCGCGAAGGCAAAACCGCCCGCGATATGAATCGAGGCCCAAAGCGTGTCCAGCCCGCCATAGAAGGCCGCGACGCCCGACTCATCTGCAAGATCACCCAGTTCGACCAGGGAAACACCCCGGTGGTCCCGATGCGGGAAGCGCTTCGCTTCCGCTTCATCGCGATAGGGCACGTGGCACACGGCCCCGGCTTCGAGCAGTGCCCCGACCACGGCCACGCCCAGCGCGCCGGTGCCGCCCGTAATCACGACGTGCCGATTCTGGTAGTCCATCCCCTAATTATACGCGGGCGATGCCTGACCCAGCCAGCGCGGCCAACGCATCCGCTGACTGTCCCGGCGCCGTTCTGCGGCCTGTTTGAAAACGGCTTCAGCTGCGAATCGCTGCCCCAGGAATGCCACGTCGTAGATTTCGGATGAGTAGGGGGTGAAATCGATCGCATGGGCCACACCGAGGTCCTCGCGCAGCACAAATAAATGCGACTCCTTCGTGTGATTGTGGCGCCCGGCCGCAAGAAACTCCGGTACGCCTCGCATCTGCATGCTCGACCGTGAGCGGTTGCGCCAATGACTGGCTCCGACCAGCAGGTGCCGTCCGGTATGCGCGATGCCGCGTGTATAGCCGCGCAGGGCAACGCGGCTTACATTGCGGGTGGCCGGATCGACGATGCACAGGCAGTTGCGCAAGGACTCGCAGAAGGCGAGTCGGCCATCCGGCAGCCGGGTAAGGCTGTGCGGATCCATCAGTCCCGCGACGAGTGCCTCGCCGCTGCGTGCATCCACGACGGCTCCCATGTTGCGCACCTGGGAGCGTGGACCGACGCCGAACATGGTGTAGAGAACCGAGTAGCCGCCATCGACCAGCAGCGAGTTCAGATGGATTTCATCCTCCGTCGTGGATCCGCAAGTCACATGAGCCTGCTCCGGTCCCTGAAACTTCCCATCCACGCATGCGACCGAGAGCACTTCATTCGAACCGGACGATGCGTAGTACACACGCCCACCATGAACCGACACCGAGTGCAGATCGCGAGCTTTCGCGGAACTGAACACGTCCACGGGCCGCAGCCGCCGATCCAGGCTGATCAGCCGTTCGTGCGCGCCCGGCACCGCCAGAAAGCAGTGCTCGGCCGTGGCCGCGATACCGGTAATCCCCTTGTCCTGCCGCGGGTCAATGACCGAATCGAGATTCAGCCAGTCGATCCCCTCGGCCGTGAGCACGGCCACGCTATAGCGCGAGCCGCCATGACCGACGTTGCAGCAGGACACGAGCGCTACTTCACCTTGGCCAAGAAACGCAGCGAATGGTTCCAAGTGAGCTCCCTTGAAAGAAAGATATGTACTTATCGCGTATGCGTTTTATAGCGCGCACATGCATTCTTTCAGGAGCCTAACATCGGCAATTTGAGCTATGTTTGCCGATACGGATAGCTACTGTAATGAAAGTTTTGCGACTGTAATGCCGCAACAGTCCGCAATGCTCAGTAGCGAATTGACTATTAAATGTATGAAATGGAAAAGAGGAACGTCATGACAGACCTGCAGCGCATCCCGCTTGAGACCCTCGACAACCAACCCACCAGCCTCGCCGCTTTCGCCGGCAAAGTGCTGCTGGTGGTGAATACCGCCTCGAAGTGCGGCCTCACGCCCCAGTACGCAGGACTTGAAACCCTGTACACACGCTACCGCAATGACGGGCTCGTCGTACTGGGCTTTCCCAGCAATGACTTTGCCGAACAGGAGCCCGGTAGTAATGCTGACATTGCCAGTTTCTGTTCGACCAACTATGCGGTGGATTTCCCGCTGTTCTCAAAAATTCGAGTCGTCGGTGCGCACAAGCATCCCCTGTACGCTGCGCTGATTGCGCAGCAGCCCAAGGCCGCGGACAGCGAGTCGTTTCGGGAAAAACTCAAGGGCTACAACGTCACGCCGAACCCCGAGCCCGAGGTGTTGTGGAATTTCGAAAAATTCCTGATTGCCAAAGACGGCCGCACCGTGGCGCGTTTCTCTCCTGACATGGCCCCCGATGATGCCAGGCTGGTCAAGGCCATCGAAAAAGAGCTGCAGGCATAACTTCGGGAGTAATCAATGCAACAGCGAACACTGGGAAGCAGCGGTCTGAAGGTCTCGGCGCTGGGACTGGGCTGCATGGGCCTGAGTTTCGGACTCGGACCCGCGGTGGAGAAGCAACAGGGCATTGCCCTGATCCGCGCAGCCGTAGAGCGCGGCGTTACCTTTTTCGATACGGCTGAAGTGTACGGGCCCTTCATCAATGAGGAGCTGGTGGGTGAGGCGCTCGCGCCCTTTCGCGGTGAGGTGGTCATTGCCACCAAGTTCGGCTTCAAGGTGCAACCATTGATGTCCATGAATATGGGGCTCGACAGCCGACCTGCACATATCCGCGAAGTGGCCGAGGCGTCACTGCAGCGGCTGAAGGTTGATACCCTCGATCTGTTCTACCAGCACCGCGTCGATCCGGAGGTGCCCATTGAGGAGGTGGCCGGAACCATCAAGGATCTGATCAGGGAAGGCAAGGTAAAGCACTTCGGGCTGTCCGAGGCAGGCCCGCAGACCATTCGTCGGGCGCATGCCGTGCAGCCGGTGACGGCTGTGCAAAGCGAGTACTCATTCTGGTGGCGGGAGCGGGAGACGGACGTGCTGCCGGTATTGGAGGAGCTGGGCATTGGATTCGTGCCGTTCAGTCCGCTGGGCAGGGGCTTCCTGACCGGCGCCATCACGGCCAGTACGAAGTTCGACAGCAGCGATTTTCGCAATATCGTGCCGCGCTTCACCCCAGAAGCCCGCCGCGCCAACCAGACCGTGGTCGATGTGCTGGCGAAGACCGCCGCCGCCAAGGGCGCCACCGCCGCACAGGTTGCGCTGGCCTGGCTGCTGGCGCAGAAGCCGTGGATAGTCCCCATCCCCGGCACCACCAAATTGCATCGACTGGAGGAAAATCTGGGGGCAACCGGCCTGGTACTGAGCGCGAGTGAGATCGAAGACATCAACCGCAGTTTTGCGGCCGTGACCGTTCAGGGCGAACGCTACCCGGAAAACATGAAGCAGATGACGGGCCGCTGAAACGCAGCGGCCACCCTTTGCGCTAGCGTTGCCGGCGTGGATGCAGGAAATCCGGCTGCCAGTCCTCCTGGGCGCGGGCGATCACAAAGGCGTGGATGGCGGCGACCTGCTCCGGGCTCAGAAGATCCTTGAATGAAGCCATGCCGGCTGCCTTCATCTTGCCACCGAGCACGATGTCGTTGAACTGCGCGTGCAGCTCGGGGGTGAGATGCCGCAGATCCTTGCGGTCGATACCCACTGCGTTCTGTCCGTGACAGATGGCGCAATTGCTGCTGAACAGCCCCGCACCGGCATCCACCAGCGCCTGTGGCTGGGGGTCGGTGGGGGGCTCCGGAATGGACACCGCCAGTGGCGCGGGCGGCAGCGTGACGCCCTTCGCATCCAATGCGAACACCAGCAGGCGCGCGGGAGCCACTGAGAAGGTGTTACCGCCGGCATCCAGGCCGTGCACGATCGCACTGTTCCAACCGGCATTGACCGCGATGTACTGGCGGCCGTTGACGCAGTAGCTGATCGGCCCGGCCACCGGCACCGACCCGACGGGCATTTCCCACAGCTTCTTGCCGTTGTCGGCCCGATAGATGGCGAAGCTGCGCTCGATCGTGCCCTCGACCAGCAGATTGCCGGCCGTAGTCATCGTGCCGCCGTTGCCGGGGTGCGCATAGGGAATGCGGAACGCTTCCTTCTGCCGCACGGGGTCCCAGGCCAGCATGTAACCCTTATCGCGCTCCTCGGCTTCCTTATTCAGCGTCTTGCGCAGTTCCGGCTCATTGGAATATCCCGCGCCGATGGTGGTGCGACCGAGGTTGAATTTGAACTGCCCCGGTGGCAGTTGCGACATGACCACCCACTGCTCCATGGCCGGGATATACACGAACCCCGTGAGCGGACTGTAGGACATGGGATTCCAGTTATGGCCGCCCCCGGAGCTGGGGGTCATCAGGTGGGGCGCTACGGTCAGGCGCGCGCCGGCATCGAGCACCGGCTTGCCGCTCTTCAGGTCGATGCGGTGCGACCAGGTGCTCGGCACATAGCCCTTGGCCGAGAGCAGCTTGCCGGTGGCGCGGTCAAGGACGTAGAAGAATCCATCCTTGGGCGCGTGCATGATGACCTGACGCTTCTTGCCGTGAAGGGTCAGATCGGCGAGCATCAAAGGCGCGGTACAGTCGTAGTCCCACTCCTCGCCCGGGACTTCCTGGTAATGCCAGGCGTACTTGCCGGTCTTCGCATCCACGGCGACGATGGAACACAGGAACAGGTTGTCGCCGCCGCCCGGACTGCGGAAGTCCTGCGGATGCGGGGAACCATTGCCGGTGCCGAAATAAACCAGATTGAGCTTCGGGTCATAGACGATGGTGTCCCAGTCGTTACCGCCGCCGCCCACCTTCCACCATTGCCCGTCCCAGGTCTTCGCCGCCATGGGCATGGCCGAGTCCGAAGCGGCCCCTTCCGGCATCTTCGCCGGGTCGCCCGGCACGATGTAGAACTTCCAGGTCTGCTTGCCCGTCTGGGCGTCGTAGGCGGAGATGTAGCCGCGCGCACCGAAATCCCCACCGCCGTTGCCAATGACCACCTGGCCGGCGGCGATGCGCGGTGCACCGGTGATCGACAGCGGCTGACCGGGCTCCAGGGTCTGGGTGCTCCACACCGGCTTGCCGGTCTTGGCATCCAGGGCAATGATGCGGCCGTCCAGGGCCGCGATATAGATCTTGCCCTGCCAGGCCGCCAGCCCCCGGCTCACCGGTCCGCAGCAGGCCAGTCGGCCCCACTCCACCGGGATCTTCGGATCATAGGTCCACAGGACCTTACCGTTGGTGGCGTCGTACGCCGTGGTGATATCCCAGGCGGAGACGTTGTACAGCACCCCATCGATTTCCAGCGGCGTGGCATCCACGCCGCGATAGGTATTGAGCTCGGCAAACCACAACAGGCCGAGCCGCTCGACATTCGTGTCATTGATCTGCTTGAGAGGGCTGAAGCGCTGCTCGGTCCAATCCCGGCCATGCGACATCCACTGCCCGGGGTCCTTGTCGGCATTGGCGAGGCGCTGTTGATCGACGGCCGCCGGGCTTTGGGCCAGCAGTGCGGGTGCCGCGCCTACCAGGACTGCGACCACCATGCCGCGCAGTGCAAATCTCAGCTGCATTGTTTTCCCCCTACCACCGGCCCGAATACTGCCACAGGTTCATCTGTTATTCTGCGCCGGATGGATCGACGGTACTTCATGGCACGGGCATTGCCGGCCGCGACGCTCGGTGTGGCCTGGGCCCGCTGGGCCGACGCTGCGCAGCCGGCCCCGCTCGCCGTCGTGCCGCTGGCCACTGGCCTGTTCGTGATCACCGGCGGTGGCGGCAATGTGACGGTGTTTGAATCACCCGAGGGCGTACTGCTCGTCGATGGGGGCTCGCCCGAGCATTCGGCGCAGGTGCTCAAGCTGGTGCAGGCGCGCACTGGCGCGAGCAAAATCCACACCCTTTTCAATACTCACTGGCACTGGGACCAGACCGGTTCGAACCGCGCGCTGGGTGCGGCCGGGACGCGCATCATCGCGCACGAAAACACCAAACTGTGGCTCGGCACCGATGTCTTCTGCAAATGGCAGGACCGCCTCTACCAGCGCCTGCCGCCGCAGGCCCGGCCCAACCAGACCTTCTACACCACCGGGTCGGTGGCCTTTGGCGGCGAACACATCGACTACGGCTATCTGCCCCAGGCCCATACGGATGGCGACATCTATGTTTATTTCCGCAATGCCAACGTGCTGGTTGCCGGTGATGTGGTCGCGGTCGGTTCCTACCCGATAATCGATTATTCGACCAATGGCTGGATCGGCGGCATGGCCGATGCAACCAAGACGCTGATCGGTCTGGCTGATGCAAGGACCCGGATCGTCCCCGGCACCGGTTCTGTGCAGATGCGCAGTGACCTGCAGGCCGAACGCGACATGCTCACGACCCTGAAGTCGCGTCTGGCGCAGCTGCTGACCAAGGGCATGAGCGTCGCGGACATGCTGGCTGCCGCCCCGACCCGTGAATTCGACGCCCAGTGGGGCGACCCGACGCTCTTCATTGCCAATGCCTGGCCCGGCATGGTGGCCCGCGCCCGCGAACTCGGGGTCAATATCGTGTGAGCGGGCCGTTGGCGGCGATGGGCTGCGCCCCATTGGCCATCAGTTGCCGCAGCAATGCCGCGGTTTCCGGATGGGCCTCGGCGCTGGCGCGACCCGAGGAGCTGGCACTGCCCAACGCCACATCCGCGGCCGTACGGCCCCGCGCATCCTTGGCCATCAGGTTCGCGTGTCGGTCTGCAAGAGTCTTGACCAGATCGTTCCAGCCCCAGCTGGCCGCACCGTGCAGGGCGGTCTGGCCGCTGTGGTCGGCTTCATTGACGTCCGCGCCCTTATCCAGCAGCGCCTGCACGCTCAGGATCGCCTCGGGCTGAGTCTTGTAGCGGCCACGGGTATCAAGCGCCGTGGACCCGACGCCCGCGGCGGCCAGCAACGGACTGATACCGGTGGCGGTCGGCAGTTCGACATTCGCGCCATGCGCCAGCAGCAGCTGGATGGCGGGCAGGTCTGCCGCCTTCGCGGCCCGCAGCAGCGGCGTCGCCCCCACCGTGAGGATGGAATCCGCGCCGCGATCATCGCGCAGCGAGCGATACGGCGGAAACAGCTTCAGCTGCAGGTTCGGATTCGCGCCGGCCACCAGCAGCATCCTGATCACCTGCAGGCTGCTGGTGTGATCCAGCGAGGGCCGATCCGCGCGGCCGCCCACCGGCAAAGTGTCCAGATCCACGGCCGCGTACAGCGGTGAGCGACCCCAGGTATCCCAGTGATCCACATCGACGCCGTGTTTGATCAGAAAGGCCGCGACATCGAAGTTCAAATTGAGTATGGATTCCAGCAGCGGACTGACGCCATCCGGATCGCCCAGATTGGGGTCCGCACCGGCCTTGACCAGCAGCTGCGCGCACTCCAGGCAACCGGCGCGGGCCGCATACAGCAACGGCGTGAAGCCCCCCGAGGGACGCGCCTGCATGCGCGGTTCGGCGGTCACCTGACGCGTGAAGTCATTGATGAGCGAGCGTGCTGCGACCGAGGCGCCATGCCTGAGCAACAGGCGCACCATGGCGGGCTGCTTTTGGGCGGCGGCCCACATCAGTGCCGTCTGATCGCGCCACTGCTCGTGTGCGTTGGGGTTGGCGCCATGCGCCAGCAGCATTTCCCCGGCCTCCACGTTACTGGTCCGCGCCACGATCATCAGCGCCGTCTGGCCATCGGCGTTCGGTGATTCGACGTTGGCGCCGGCGGCCAGCAGCGCGCGCAGTAGCGGCAGGTCCCCGCGCACCGCGGCTTCGGACATTGGCGTGGAGCCGTAATCGTTGCGCGCATTGGCGTCCGCACCCGCCGCCAGCAGTCGGGTCACCAGGTCCGAATCGCCGTGGTAGACCGCCCAGTGCAGGGCACTGGTACCATCGGCCGTGCGCTGATTGATGTCAGGGGCCGGATGCGCGGCCAGCATGGCGCGCACGGTCGCCACCTCATTGGCTCGTGCCGCCAGCACCAGCGGTGCAACCTTTTCAATGGGTTCCACGACGGCCGCACCCGCTGCGGGCGGCTCGGCGGCCCGGCTCGAGCCGGTGCCCAACGCAGTGGCCAGCGCCAGCAGCACCGCCGGCATGACCCGCCCGTATGGCCGATTGTCAGATCTGTGCGATGACACCGGTGCTGTCGCCTACTTTGTCGATGGATACGCCGGTACGTTGCAGCATGGTCAGCAACACATTCGCCAACGGCGTGCGCTGCTCGAAATTGATGTGCTGTCCGCCCTTCACCCGTCCGCAGGCCTTGCCGAGCAAGCTCGTGGGCAGCGGATACTGATTGTGCGCGTTGCTGTTACTCATGTTGCTGCCGTACAGGAGCAGCGAGTGATCGAGCATGCTGCCATCTCCGTCGGGCATGGCGGCAAGCTTGCCCACGAACTTTGCGAATACTTCGGTGTGGTAACGCTGGATCTTGGCCAGCCGGGTCTTCTTGGCCTCGTCATTGCCATGATGGGACAGGGCATGGAAAGCATCCGGCACACCGATATGGGTGTAGGTCTGATCGCTGACTTCGGCGGCAATCATGAAGCTTTGGATGCGGGTCAGATTGCCCTGGTAGGCCAGCGCCATGAGGTCAAACATCAGGTTCAGATGTTCATCGAAATTCTCCGAGGTCGCACCCGGGACCTCCGGCAAGTGCAGTTTGGCGATGTCGCCCTGCTCGGCATTGCGGGTGCGTCGTTCGATCTCGCGCACGCTTTCCATGTAGTCACTCAGGGCGGCACGATCCTGCGCGCCCAAAGTGCGGCTGAGCGAGTCGGTCTCCGCGGCGATCATGTCCAGGATGCTGGTGGTCTGCTGGCTCAAGAAGCGCCGCTCCGCGGGTGAATCGCCCTGACCAAACATGCGCAGGAACAATTGCCGCGGGTTGCTCTCAATCGGCAGCGGCGTCGAGGGGGTCGAAAAAGACAGCGTGCCGGAATAGGTGCAGCCGAAACCGCGCTCGCAGGCGCTGCCGACACCGTGGCCCTGTGCGGTCGCGACCTCGAGCGAGGGATACGGGGTGTCCTGGCCGATGTGTTGCGCGGCAATCTGGTCGACCGTGGCCGCCATGTTCGGCGCCAGGGTCTCCTGGGGATGGACACAGGACAGCCAGGTGGCCGGCACCAGGGCATGTACGGCACGACTCTCGGCAGGCTTGTTGCCGATATTGCTCAACACCGTAAGCTGGTCGCGATAGGGCATGAGCGGATCGAGAATGGAGCCGGGCGTGAAGTCCCGGCCCGTGGTGGCCGGGGTCCAACGCTCCATGACGGCGCCATGCGGAAAGTAGATGAACCCCAGGCGCGGCTTGGGAGCGGCGGCCGTGGCGGCCAGCGCCGTTGCCGCCGGTATCATCGCATCCAGCAGTGGCAGCGCGAGGGCGACCCCCGCGCCACGCAGAACCGTGCGCCGCGACAGATGTTTGCGGGTAATGAAGGTCATGGTGAGCTCCGTGTGACCTGGCTGGTCAGCGCTGCCTGCTGCAGATCGGCCGGTTTCGCGGGCGGCAGTTCGCGCATTTGAAACGCTGTGCTTTCCACGATGCCCGTGACCAGGGATTCGAAGCGGTAGTGCTGCGCGCCCGCGCGGTGCACGATGGCCCGCACGCTCGGCATATCCTGGTACGTGACGGCCCGGCCCAATGCAAAGGTCATGAGTTTCTCGGTCAGGGTCTGCACAAACTGGTCGGGCCGCGCGAGCAGCGCCTTGCGCAGCTGCGCCGGTCCACCCACATGCGTGCCATCCGCGAGCTGCCCGCTGGAATCGATGGGGCTGCCCGCATCGCGGTCGGTGTCACGCCAGGCGCCGACGACATCGAACTTCTCCAGCGCGAACCCCAATGGATCCATGACGCCATGGCAGGCATTGCATGAAGGGTTCTGGCGATGGCGCTCGAGGCGCACGCGCACGGTTTCGGCTTCCTTCCCCGGCTCGGTTTCCTTCAGCGCGCCGACCCCTGGCGGCGGCGCCGTCGGGGGCGTGCCGGTGATGTTCTCCAGGATCCAGGCGCCGCGCAGCACGGGGGCCGTGCGATTGCCATAGGAGGTGGCCATGAGCACGCCGGCCTTGCCGAGCAGACCCCAGCGGTTCGGGTCCGTCAGCCGCACGGTACGGAACTGGTCGCCCTGGATATTGGGCACGCCATAGTGGCGGGCCAGTGTTTCGTTCAGATAGGTCTGATCCGAACTCAACAGCTCGAGCACGCTGCGGTCCGAGCGCAGCACGCTGTCCAGGAACAGCCGCATTTCCTCGCGGAACGCCGCCCGCAGGTCCGGCGTGAAGTCCGGGTACAGCACCGGATCCGGCTCGATGCTGTCGATTTTCGGAATATTCAGCCACTGGAAGGCGAAGTTATTGATCAGGGATGCAGAGCGCGGATCAGCCAACATGCGCTGCACCTGGGCTTCGAGCACCTTCGGGTCATGCAGTGTCCCGGCGACGGCCTGGTCGAGCAGCGCCTGGTCCGGGCCCTCGCTCCAGATGAAGAACGACAGCCGCGAGGCCAGCTGCAGGTCATTGAGCCGGTACATCGTGCCCGGCCGGACGCCCGCCGGGGCGGCTTCCGCGCGGAACAGGAACTTGGTACTGGACAGGATCGACGTCAAGCCGCTCTCGATCGCGGCCTCAAAATCCCCGGCCTGGCGTCCCATGGCGTAGAAGCGCAGCGGCGGTTCGAGGTCGGCGGCGGTGACGGGTCGGCGAAAGGCCTGGGTAGCAAGGTTCGCCAGAATGCGGCGCGCGCAGGGCTCCTCTTCCGCCACGGTTGCCGGGTGGCAGATGAAAATGCGGCGCCGACTTTCCGTGTCGCCGACGCCGGTGACATTGAAGGGACCGGAGACGTCGAATCCCGGAATGGTCGGATAGCGCTCCATCTCCGGCAATTCCGCGATTGGCTCGAGCGGTGAGTCGGATTCGGCGAAGGAGCGCTGCACGAAGGCGACCCCCACCCGGTGCGGACCGGCCTTGATGCGCACGCGAATATGATTGAACCGCGCCTGCAGCTCATCCGCCGCCTCGGCCTGACGCTGATCGACTGCCTGCAGATCCTTCGGACCCCCGACCGTGCCGGCGAATACGCGCACATCATCGATACTGAGGATCACGGTGTGTGGCGCATCGACTTTCGTCACGTACCCCGCGCCGCCGAAATAGAAGTCGCGGATATTGAAGTCGTATTCGCCATCGGCGGGAAAGTAGTGCGTCACCAGCATTCCGCCACGCGTGCCCAACGGCAGGCCGTCCTGATGCTGCTCCTGCAGGCCCGCGCCGGCCCGATAGGCGCGACTGCTGGGTTTGGCGCTGACACGGCCGATTGCCTGCCGGCTGATATTGCGCGCGGCGGTGATGAACTCATCGAGGAAGGTGGGCGAGGTGCGCAGCACGGCGGCGATATTGTCGAAACCATCGCTGGACACATCATTCGGCAGCGCCATTGCTGGATCGATGTCCAATCCCAGGATGCGCTTGATCTCGCGCGCATACTCGGTACGGTTCAGGCGGTGCAGCGACACATTGCCCGGATCCGCAGCGGGCGCACGGTCCAGGGAGTTCTCCATGAAACCGACAAAGGAGTCGATGGTGTGCTGGTCGGGCTGTGCGGCATTCGGCGGGGGCATCAGGCGCCCGCGCAGCTTGCGCACCACTTTTTCCCAGGTCTCGGCATTGGCGGCGACGTCATTGGTCGACAGGGTGTCGAAGGCGATGCCTCCGGCCCAGTCCTCGCTGTTGTGGCATTTGGTGCAATGGCCCAGCAGGACGAAGTTGCCTGTCGGGTGAAAGCCGGCGGGTGGCACTTCGCCCGAGTCCGCGCGCACCACCGCAACCCCGAGCAGGCTCAAGCCTAGGGGGATTGCGCGGCGCAGGGTCTTGCGGAACGTGGACGGCATTGAAACTTCCGAGAAATCAACCTGTGAGAATAACATTGGCGCACCCCAGGCGGCCATTTGCCACCGGTCGAGCCGGCGCGGACACCGCATTGACTGTGCAGGATCCATTGTCGCAGTATCGCCGCAATTCGCGGCGGAGACCCTCGGGTGACAATAATTGCTGTGACCGGCGCCACGGGTAAGCTGGGGCGCGCTACCCTTCAGTTTCTTCTGGCTCGCGGCGTGGCCGCAGAAACGGTCCGGCCGATCGTGCGTGATCTGGCCAAGGCACATGACCTGGTCGATCGCAAATTTGATGTTGCCTACGGCAATTACACCGATGCCGCGTTGCTGGAGGCGGCGTTCAGCGGCATCGACAAGTTGTTGTTCATCTCCACGAGCGTGCTGGGCGAGGAGCGCATGCTCCACCATTGCAATGTGGTCAAAGCCGCCAAGGGTGCCGGCGTCAAACACATCATCTATACCAGTGTGATCAAGCCCTCAGCTGAGGCCCATTTTGCGGCCTCACCCGGCCACTTTCATACCGAAGCGCTGATCCGGGACTCGGGCATTGCCCACACCTTCTTTCGTAACAATCTGTATCTGGACATCGTGCCCTTCCTGTTCGGCAGCGCGCTGGCCACCGGCACGCTCACGCACTGCGGTGGCGATGGCCGTATCGGCTTTATCGCGCGCGAGGATATTGCCGATGCCCTCGCCGCCGTGCTCACCAGTGAAGGTCATGCGAATCGCGAGTACCCGATCACCGTGAGTCGCAAGTGCTACGGGCTGCCCGAAATCGCCGTCGAGCTTGGCACTGCAACGGGCAAAACCATCCAGTACCAGCCGGTGAACCCGGATGAGTTCCGGGCTGCCCTGGAGCGCGCGGCCTTGCCTGCGGCCGCCGTGGCGATGTCTGTGGCGCTGGGTGAGGCGGTTCACGCGGGAGAGTTCGATCTGAGCCATCCGGCACTCGAACAGCTGCTGGGGCGCCCGCCGCTGAGCCTGAAGGACTACCTGGCCAAAACCCTCAGGGCGTGAGCCGCCGCTGCGTGGGGGCGCCTCAGCTCTTGATCAGGCGCAGCGCACTGGCTTGATTGGGCCCCGGATCCTGCATCTGCAGCATGTTGATGCTGGATTTCACCGTATTGACGTGCTCGCTCATCAGGAACTCGGCGCGTACGCTCTGCCCGGCCTCCAGCGCATCGCAGATCGCATGGTGCTGCATATGGGCAAAGTACAGCGCATCGAACATCGCCTGCAGGTCGGTCACGTCAAAGGCGATGGCGCCGGCACTGGCAAAGGGGATGCAGTCATTGCTGGCCAGGGCGCTGGCGATGGTCGGGCTGTCGGCTGCCGCCAGCAGCGCAGCGTGAAAGCGGTCATTCATCCCCCCGTACGCCGCCTCATCGGTGTCCACGAGATGCCGTTTGCGAAAGATCCGGTCGCCCTCCTCCAGGCACACCCGCAGCTGCTGTAGCAGGCTTGGCGATGCACCGCGCTCGGCGATGCGGCGCACGGCAAAGCCTTCCAGGACGCCACGCAGATCGATGGCATCCAATATGTCGCTGCGCGTGAAAGTGCGCACCAGGTAGCCACGGGTACCGGATTCGACCAACAGGCCCTCACGGGCGAGCACCGGCAGCGCCTGACGCACCGGCGTGCGCGACATGCCCAGCAGCTGCGCCAGCATGACTTCCGTGACCCGCTGCCCGGGCTTGAGGCGCCCGCGCAGGATCATTTCCCGGACACTGACCGTCGCGCGCGCCAACTGGGTATCCATGGCTCATCCTGAAGCATTGGATCCCAAAAGGTCAATTGTTCACATATCACGCCTCTGGGACGGTTCATCTTGACAGTATTGGATCCCAAGTCTCAAGATCGCTGCCCGGCAGACAATGCGGCTCGAGGCGCGAAACGCATGTGAGGGGTTTGAAATCCTCACAAAGTTGCGTGTAGGCGAAGCTTTTTCTTTAGGATTTCGACGTTTTCAATGAGGTGGGAAATGGGCCAGCAGAACCTGGAAAGTGTGTTGAAGGCAGCCGGTAATCCGGTGAAGTTGTTGCGCAACTCAAAGATCGGTGCCTACGTCTACCCGGTCGTGCCGAGCGAATACACCAACTGGCGTGACGAGCAGCGCGCCTGGCGCGAGAGCGTCGTGTTGTTCGACCAGACGCACCACATGGCAGAGTTCACGGTCAAAGGTCCGGATGCCCTGAAGTTGATGTCGTACTGCACGATCAACAGCTTCAACAATTTCGCGGTCGGCAAGGCCAAGCAGATGGTGCCGATCAGCTACGACGGTTACGTCATCGGTGACGGGATCCTGTTCTACGAGGACACGGACGAGCTGGTATTCGTCGGCCGCGCGCCCTCAGTGAACTGGCTACAGTTCCAGGCCGAGACCGGCAACTTCAAGGTCGACAGCATCCGTGATGACCGCTCCCCGTCGGCGCCGAAAGGCAAGGCCGTCACCCGCCGCCGCTACCGCTTCCAGATCCAGGGCCCGAACGCCTGGAAAGTGATCGAGAAGCTCAACGGCGGCCCGGTGGTGCCGGAAATCAAGTTCTTCAACTGGAGCCACATCAACCTGGGCGGCCAGAAGGTCAAGGCATTGCGGCACGGCATGGCCGGCGCGCCCGGACTCGAGGTCTGGGGTCCGTACGCGGACTACGATAAGGTCTTCAACACCATCATGGAAGCAGGCCAGGAGTTCGGCATCGCCGCCGTCGGTACGCGTGCGTATTCCTCGAACACCCTGGAATCCGGCTGGATCCCGTCCCCGCTGCCCGCCGTATACAGCGGCGAGAGCATGAAGAAGTACCGTGAGTGGCTTCCGGCCAACGGCTACGAGGCCACCTGCTCGATCGCCGGCAGCTTCGTGTCCGACAAGATCGAGGATTACTACACGACGCCCTACGACCTGGGTTACGGCCCGTTCGTGAAGTTTGACCATGACTTCGCGGGCCGCGAGGCGCTTGAGAAGCTCTCCACGCAGCCGCACAAGAACAAGGTGACCTTCGCTTGGAGCGGCGAGGACGTGGCCAAGGTTCTCGCCTCGCTCTTCATTCCCGGAAAGCTGTCGAACAAGTATTTCGATTTTCCGAACTCAAACTACGGCTCGGCCACCTTCGATGCCGTCAAGAAGGGCGGCAAGGTCGTCGGGTACTCGATGTTCGGTGGTTACAGCTTCAACGAGCGCACCGCGCTGTCGTTGGGCGTGGTCAACCCGGACATCCAGATCGGTGAGGAACTGACGCTCATCTGGGGCGAAGCGGACCAGGGTACCGCCAAAGCGACCGTCGAGCGTCACGAGCAGACCGAAGTGCGCGTGCAGGTCGCGGCCGTACCCTACGGTGAGGATGCCCGCAAGAACTATGCATCGGGCTGGCGCACGAAGAAATAGTCCCGAGCGCTTGGAATCAGGCCCGTCAATCCCAAAAGGTTGACGGGCCTTTTCTTTGTGCGCCAGAATTTACCCAAACCAGAATGAGAGTTTGTATTGCACAAGGCCCAGGCCACGCTTGATATGAAGGCGCATTAGCGTTGGAGGCTACGCGTCGATGGTCTCTTCAAGATCCCAGCTCCGCGACCCCGAAGTACGACCGACGCCAGCCACGCCGGCGCCTGCCACGCGCTGGACCTCGACTTTCGCCTTCATCAAAGATCAGCTGCTGCAGTTCTGGCCCCCGTACCGCACGGAAATCCACGACGAGGGCGGCGAGGCTAGTGGCGATCCGTCAGCAGGGAAATCAGAAAAGCCAGGGACGCGATTGCCATGACGGCGGTCGCGCACCAGCCCAGGATGAGCCAGGCGCCGGTGACCCGGAATTGGCCCATCAGTTTCTTGCTTGCCCCCAGGCGCATCACCAGTACCATCACCGGCCCGGCGACGATGGCATTCAAGGCGGCAGACCATACCAGCGCCTTCAGTGGGCTGATGTGCAGCACATTGGCCACCGCACCCACCGCCGTCGCGGCTGCGATCGTGCCATAGAACGCCTTCGCCTCCGAAGGAAGTCGCGATAGTCCAACGGGCCAACGCCTGGCCTCACCCAGCGCGTAGGCCGCCGAGCCGGCCAGCACCGGGACGGCGAGCAGCCCGGTGCCGACTATTCCCAAGGCAAACAGCACGAACGCAAATTGCCCGGCAAGCGGACGCAATGCTTCGGCCGCCTGCGCGGCGCTGTCCAGGTGTGAAATGCCCTTGGCATGAAACGTCGCCGCGGCGGTCGCCATGATGGCCAGTGCCACCAGATTGGACATGCCCATGCCCACGACCGTGTCCCATTTGATGCGCGCCAGTGCGTTCACCCCCTGTGAGGGCCTACGGCACAGCGGTTCGCGCACCGGTTCAGACTTCGTGTCTTCGACCTCCTGCGAGGCCTGCCAGAAAAACAGGTACGGACTGATGGTGGTACCGAGCACGGCCACCACCATCAACCAGAGTTCCTTTTGCGCCGAAAAGTGCGGCCAGAACAGCCCCCGCAGCAGGTCATGCCATGAGACATGAACGACCATCAAGGTTGCAACATAGGCGAACAACGAAAGCGTGAGCCATTTGAGGATGGCGACATAGCGAGTGTGGCTGAGGAATATCTGGCCGCCGGCACAGATCAAGCCAAAAGCGCCCAGGTAAAGCGGTGTGGATATCGCCGGCACCAGCAGCCGCGCGGATTCGGCCATCGCCCCCAGGTCCGCGCCGATATTGCAGACATTGGCGACCAAGAGCAGCAGCACGGTGCCATGCAGGAGCGGTGCCGAGTACTCGCTGCGGATATTCGCGGCAATTCCATGCCCGGTCGTGCGCCCGATGCGGGCGCTGATGCCCTGAATGACGACCATCAGGGGAAAGGTGAGCAACATGGTCCAGGCCAGCTGGAATCCGAATTGCGCGCCCGCCTGAGCGTAAGTGGCGATACCACTGGGATCATCATCCGCCGCGCCGGTAATCAGACCCGGCCCCAGGATGCCGAGTAAGCGTGGTTTGCTGGGTCCAACAACCGCGCTCGGCTCGACGGGCAGATTTTGCATGCGTTGCAGTATAGGAGTTGCATGGAATTCATGGATAAGTAGAAGGCCGCGCTCGTTGCCAGCATTGCCCTACCGTGTGAGGCATCACGCGCACACATCGGCGGCCCAGCTGACGGCCCCTTGCGAAGCTCTCCTACAGGCGTTTTGCGGATCGCAGATCATGCTGCAGCTCACGGTCAGCCGTCGGGGCTGGCAAGTACCCGTCACATGTAGGAGTGAGTTCAATGGGCATCAACAAGGACCAGGTTGAAGGCCGCGTGAAAGAAGCGGCAGGCAAGGTCGAGGAAGCGGCCGGCAAGGCCACAGGCAGCACCGGAACGCAGGCCAAGGGTCTGGGTAAGCAGGTCTCGGGCGCCGCGCAGGCCAAGTTCGGCGATGCGAAGGAGACCATCAAGGATCATTACAAGGACGCCAACAAACGTCCGTAACCGCCTTGCGTCAACACCGGGTGTCCCGTTCACCGCAACGAAAAGGGTGAACGGGCGTCCGCGTCTTAAGACATGCTCAGGACATGTTCACGAAGGCGCAACTCGCGCGTCACATCCGGCAACATGTGGCGCGCGAACTGTACGACGATTCGGGGCTTGAACCGGTGGGGACGGCGATCTATTCACTCGCCGACCCACGCGATCTGCGCCTCACACGCTACATCGGCCAAACCTCGGTGCCGCGGCGCCGCTTTCTGCAACACCTCGGCACGGCGCGTTTGTGGCTGCCCGAGGAGCCGCCCTGGTGGGTCAAACAGCCAAGGCTGCGGCCGCTGTATGAATGGTTGCGCGAGCTGTATGCACAGGAACAGCGACTGCCGACCATGGTCATTCATGGTTGGGTGGATACGGCGCACCGCGCCCGACTGGCCGAGCGGGCGCGGATTGTCGCGGCGCTCGCGAATGACCTGCCGCTGCTGAATGTTGAGCGCGAACTGCTGGGCCGCCAACGGCCGCTGATCTGAAAGACCCCATGCATGACCTCATGAACTGGCAGCATCAGCTGCTTTCAATCCTCGAACCCGGCGAGCCGATCGGCGCCTTCATCTATTTCGTGCTGTTCTTCGCGCTGGCACTGCTGCTCTCGCGTGGTTTGCGGGCGGCGGTGCACGCCGCCTTGTCAAAGGAACGGCATATCGACCGCACCGCCATCAGTTTTATGCAGCAGATCGGCACTGTCGTGATCTGGATCATCATGATCATCCTGTACGCGCACCTCATCCCCCAGCTGCGCGCCTTGGGCACCGCGCTGCTGGCGGGTGCGGGCGTCGCCTCCGTGGTCATTGGACTGGCCGCGCAAAGCACGCTGGGTAACCTCGTGGCTGGCATATCGATGACGATCTATCGGCCGTTTCGGCTGGGCGATATCTTGCAGGTCGCGGCACCCACGGGCACCGAAATCGGGGTGGTGGACCACATTTCCCTGGGTTACACGACGCTTCGCGTACAGGATGGGCGCTTCGTGGTGCTGCCGAACAGCGTCGCGGCAAGCCAGGTTGCGATCAACCTCAGTCCCAATACGGGACGCTGGCCGCTGTCCATTGCGATTCGCCTCAACCGCGATGCAGACCTCGAGGCGGCCAGCGCACTCGCGCGCAAGGCAGCCGCGGAAGTGGTAGGAGAAGCGGCCGTTACGGGCTGTTATCTGACCCGCGTGGACGCCACCGAAGCGCAGCTCGAATTGCGATTCCAGGGGCTGGACGCGGCCAGCCGCGACGCGCAGCGCGCCGCCGTCATCATGCGGCTCAACCAGCGTTTCGCGGCCGACAGCCACGGACCGGCCCCGGCCCAGCGCCCGACGTTTGCATAACCGAAAAGTCATGGCGGCGGAACATCATGGTTGACCCCTCCTCCACTGGCGGTGACAGACCGGCCAATCTGGATCAGAACATCGACAGCGTGCTGGAGGTGCGCAAGCGCGAGCACGAACAGCGCTCGGGGGCGCATCGCTTCGTCGATCGCATGAGCCGCATCATCGGGCGACCCCTGTATCTGCTGGGGCTGGTCGGATTTGCCGGCGCATGGATTGCGGTCAATATCCTGGCGCCGCAGTTCGGTCGCAGAGCCTTTGATCCCAGTCCGTTCCCCCTGCTGGATGGAATACTCTCACTGGCGGCACTCATCACCACGACGGTCATTCTCATCTCACAGAACCGACAGACGCGAATCGAGCAGCAGCACATGCATATTTCGTTGCAGGTCAACCTGGTGACCGAGCAGAAGGTCGCGAAGATCATCAATCTGTTGGAAGAACTGCGGCGCGACCTGCCGATGGTCAAGGACCGGTACGACCCGCAGGCGGCTTCGTTCGCGCAGGAGACGGACGCATTACAGGTGCTGACGGCCATCGAGGAGGTGGGATTGACCAAGGATCCCGGTGAATCCGATGTGATTCATCCGGGAAGTTTTACGCCCGATGTGGAGCGCAAAACTACTTAACTGAGCGGTGCTCACCTACCTGCTGCGTGCGTTACACTCCTGGCGCAATGCTGGTTCTGGAACACATTTCCAAGGGATTTGACGGCCGGCAGGTGCTGTCGGATGTCAGTGTGACCGTGGCGACCGGCGCAACCCATGCCTTGATCGGTTCGAGTGGATCCGGTAAGACCACCCTGTTGCGAATTACGCTGCGGCTTATCGACCTGGACCAGGGCTGGGTGAAAATCGATGATCGGCCCTTGTCGACCTTCGGCCCGGAAGCCTGGGCCGACCAGATCGGCTACGTCCCCCAGGATGGCGGCCTGTTTCCGCATTTGACCGGTCAGCAGAATGTCGCGCTCGTCCCGAAGCTGCGCGGCTGGACCACGCAGGCCATTGCGGCGCGCCTGGCGCAGCTGCAGAGCCTCGTGGCACTCGAATCTTCCGTCCTGCAGCGCTATCCGCATCAGATGAGCGGCGGCCAGAAGCAGCGCGTGGCGATCATGCGGGCGGCCATGATGGATCCGGCCGTGATGCTGCTTGATGAGCCGATGGCGGCGTTGGACCCGTTGATCCGCAGCACGCTGCAACAGGAACTCAAGGCGATATTTCAGCGCCTGGGAAAGACGGTGCTGATCGTGACCCATGATCTGGGTGAGGCGGCATTTCTGGCTGAACAGATCACGCTGCTGCACGCAGGCAAGGTGGTGCAGAGCGGAACTTTCGCCGACCTGCTGCTCAGGCCGGCCGATGCTTTCGTGACAGCGTTCATCAAGGCCCAACGCACCTTGCCGGACAGCGCGGGCCTGCAATGAAGGCCGGCGCATGGTCGTGCGTGTTGCTCGCGGCTTTGCTCGGCCCCGGGGCAGCGGCGGCCGACAACATTGTGGTCGGCTCAAAGATCTTTACCGAAAGCTATGTGCTGGCGGAGATCGCCGCGCAGACCCTGGAAGGCTCCAGCCCCCCCGTGCCCGTGGTCCGCAAGCTCGGCATGGGCAGCACCGGAATACTGTTCGAGTCGCTGAACAGTGGCGCCATTGATGTGTACCCGGACTACACCGGAACGTTGGCCGAGGCCATTCTGAAGACACCGCAGCTGAAGTCCGTGGCACAAATCCGGGCGGCGCTGCTGAAAATGGGCATTGTCATCTCCGAACCGCTGGGCTTTAACAATACCTATGCGCTGGCGGTGCGAGAGGATTTCGCCAGCGCCAATGGGCTGCGCAGAATCAGTGATCTTGCCCGCCTGCGCGCAACGCTGCGCTGCGGATTCAGTTACGAGTTCATGGACCGGCAGGATGGCTATCCCGGATTGGCAGAGCGCTATCGATTGGGGATTGATGCCGCACACGTCAACCGCATGGAACACAGCCTGACGTACCAGGCCATCGACCAGCGCGCGGTGGATGTGATCGACGTGTATTCCACCGACGCTAAAATCAAGAAATTCCGCTTGCGGGTGCTGGAAGATGATCTGGATTACTTTCCGATCTACCAGGCCGTGTGGGTGGCGCGCTCCGCGTTTGTGGCACGGTACCCGGTCCAGTGGCGCGCGCTGCGCCAGTGGGAGGGACGGGTAGACCAGGACACCATGCAGGCTCTCAACGCCCAGGTCGATATCGACAAGCGCAATGTCACCCAGGTGGCGGCGGGCTTTCGCGGCACCACCGCCCGCACGCCCACCGCGGCGGCGCAAATCGGCCGGCGCACCCTGGAGCACCTGTGGCTGGTGGGCGTATCACTGGCCTTTTCGATATTCGTGGGGGTGCCGTTGGGGATCGTGGCGGCGCGGCATCGCAGAACCGGGCAGGCGATCCTGACGCTCAGCGCGGTAACCCAGACCGTCCCGTCATTGGCCCTGCTGTGCTTTCTGATCCCGGTGTTCGGGGTTGGCACCAAACCCGCGCTGGCCGCCTTGTGTCTCTACAGCCTTTTGCCGGTGGTCCTGAATACCTTTACGGGCATTCATGGAATTGATCCACGTCACCTGGAGAATGCCCGGGCCTTTGGACTTACCCCAAGGCAGATTCTCGTGAGCATTGTATTGCCGCTCGCCAGCCCGGCCTTGTTGACGGGTATCAGGACGGCCACCATTGTCAGTATCGGCACGGCCACCCTGGCGGCGCTGGTTGGGGCCGGAGGCTACGGGGTCCCCATCGTTTCCGGGCTGTCCTTGAATGATGTACCGACAATTCTGACCGGCGCGATTCCGGCGGCCATCATGGCGTGGCTGGCGCACCTCGGCTTCAACGGGCTGGCCAGGATCGTGATTCCGGTGGGACTGCAGGCCGACTGATCCGGCCGATGCTTGCCTCAGATGAGTCCGAAGATGGCGAACTGGCGGCTGGCATCGGTCCACAGTCGCTGGGTATGCCAGCCATGATGCCGCGCGAATTCAGAAAAACCCCTGATCTCGTATTTTCGCGAACTCTCGGTGTGAATGGTTTCGCCGCGCCGGAACGCAAAACCCTTGCCGGCGATCGCGATCACCTGGTCGATCGGACTCTCAAGATGCATTTCGACGGCGCACTCCGCCTCATTCCAACGCGCCAGGTGGCGGAACTGCTGCGGTGAGAACTGTCCATCCAGCTCGCGGTTGATGCGCACCAGAATGTTGCGATTGAAATCGGCGGTAACGCCGGCGCTGTCATCATAGGCCGGCAGAAGAATGCTGAGCTCCTTCTTCAGATCCACACCGATGATGGCCGCGCCTTGCGGGCCGACCTGCCGGCGCATGCGTTGCAGCAACAGTCCGGCCTCCTTGGCGTTGAGATTGCCAATGGTGGATCCGGGAAAGAAGGCCACGCGCCGGCCGTCCGCCACGAGCGACGGCGGCAGTGAGAACTCGGAGGTGAAATCGGCCACTACCGGATTCACACTCAGGTTGGTGAAGCGGTGCCGAAAGCGCTGCGCAGTAAGCTCGAGAAATCCGGGCGCGATATCGATGGGTACATAGGAGCGCGGGCTATCCAGTTGCCCAACGACGATTTCTGTCTTGATACCCGCCCCGGCACCGTATTCCAGCAGATGCGCGTCGGCGCCACAGAACTGCGAAATATCCGCCGCGTGTTCCTGGAGAATCAGCGTTTCGGTACGGGTTGGATAGTACTCCGGCAGCGTCGTGATCTGTTCGAACAGATCACAGCCGCGCGGGTCGTAGAGCCAACGGCTGGGCAGTGTCTTCTGAGCTCTGGCGAGACCCTGCAACACATCAAGCCGGAAGGCATCCAACTGACCATCTTGTTGAACCGCTACATCCATGATCTAGGCATCCTCAGCGAGTCGCACACCGGAAAATTGCCAGCGCGTGTCGGGACGGAAGAAATTGCGGTAAGTCGCACGAATATGCTTTGCCGGCGTCACACACGAGCCGCCGCGCAGGACGTACTGACCGGACATGAATTTTCCGTTGTACTCACCGACCGCGCCGGCCGGGGTACGGAATCCGGGATAGGCCGAAAATGAACTGCGCGTCCATTCCCACACGTCCCCAAACAGCTGTTGTGGCCCGGAGCCCAATCCTGGAGCCGGCATGGCCCGCAGCAGCCCCGAGTCGGCAAAGTTGCCCTCACACGGGGCAAGTTGGGCTGCGGCCTCCCACTCAAATTCGGTGGGGAGTCGCTTGCCCTTCCAGGTCGCGAATGCGTCGGCCTCAAAATAACTCACATGCGCCACGGGCGCGTCCAGCTCCAGCGACTGCGCGCCGTGCAGGGTCATCGTAAAGTTCGCCCCATCCTCTTCCCACCAATACAGCGGCGCTGTCCAGCCTTGGCGCTGGACCTCGGTCCAGCCATCCGACAGCCAGATAAGCGGTTTCTCGTAGCCTCCATCGGCCACGAACTCAAGCCATTCCCGATTCGTCACGCATCGATTCGCGAGTCGACAGGCAGGACGTATCACGCGGTGGCGCGGGCCTTCGCAGTCAAACGCAAAGTCCTCGCCAGCATGCCCGATCTCGACAGTGGCCTCCTCATACTGGGTGTAACCAGCGGGGGCATGGGCCGCGACCGGACGAGGTCTGTGGGGTACCGATGAGTATGCGGGTCGCAAGGGATTTTCGGAAAACAGATGCAGGATATCGGTGAGCAGCAACTCCTGATGTTGCTGCTCATGATGACAGCCAAGTTGTATGAGGGCGCGGACCTGCGGGTTCAAGGGGCGATCAAGCAAACGCGTCAGCGCCTGATCGACGTGCTCGCGATAGCAGCCGATCTGCTCGAGGCTGGGCCGCGTCAACAACCCGCGCTTCGGGCGCGCATGCCGGGCGCCAACGGTCTCGTAATAGGAGTTGAACAGGAATGCAAAGCGCGGCTCGAACTCTATATATCCCGGGTCATGAGGCAATAGGACCATGGTCTCGAAAAACCAGGTCGTGTGCGCGAGATGCCACTTTGCCGGACTTGCATCCGGCATGGACTGCGCCGTGGCATCCGCGTCGGACAGTTCCGCGATGAGGACGCGGGTCTGGCCTCGAACCTCGCGATACAGGCGCTGCAGGTCCTCGCCTTCGCGGGTCGAGTTGAAAGGCATTGGTGTGGCCATCTTGGGAAACCTATCATAGACATGACAGGAAGACCGTCGATATTCGGCTCTTCCCGCCAACCTGCAAGGGGTGTAGTTCCCGTCCTACACAGCGATCGGTTCATTGCTGGCTGAAACGTCCGCAGCCCCCGACGCCGCGAGAATTTCCTTTGCCTTCAACACTTCTGCGGGTGTATCGCAATGCACGAAGAGCAGCGCCAGCGCCCCACCCAGCGCTCCGCCGGCGGCCGCCCCCACGGCACTTGCCGATCCGGTTTTGGTGGTCTGGGGAGTCGGGTGCGCCGCCGCCGCCGCCAGCCTTCGAAAAGCGATAGGTTCTGTAGGTGCAGACCTGCCATGGCTCGACTCAGCCGGCCGGTAGCGATAGGCTGCGACTACAGACATGACAAACTCAAAACACGTGACATTGGCGGTGCCGATCTCGGCGATTGATCATCGAATCGGCGCGGAGCATGCGCGCGTGGTGGTACTGGAATACGCCGATTTCGAATGTCCGATCTGCCACGCCGTTGAACCGGCAATCAGGCAGTTGCGGGCCGCTCATACGAATGATCTGAGTTTCGTGTTTCGGCACTACCCCCTCGAAGCTGCTCATCCGCACGCGCTCGTGGCGGCCGAGGCCGCCGAGGCTGCGGCGGCCCAGGGACAGTTCTGGCCCATGCATGATCTGCTGCTGACCGATCCGAATCGTCTCAACCGCCGCCACCTCGAGTCCTATGCCGAGCAACTCGGTCTGGACGTGTCGCGCTTCAAGGCTGAATTGGATGACGAGATCTACCGTCAGCGGATACGGGAACACCAGGACGGTGGCCAACGCAGCCACCTGCGGGCGACACCGGGGTTCTACGTCAATGGCGTCATTCAGGATGTGAGTGGTGGCATGCGCGCCCTGTTTGAGGCTGTTGACGCAGAACTGCGATGATGCGGACTTTGGATGACGTTATCGATGCGACGGGCCTGCTCATCGAGGCGTCGAATCGCTTCGAGTGTTTCATGCCGCCCGAGCCGGGCGTTGGCCACCGCGCGCTTCAGAACGGCAATCGTCTCGTCGTAGACCTTCAGGGGCACCGGAAAGGGATGGCCGTCTTTGCCGCCGTGAGCTAACGAAAAGCGCGCAGGGTCGCGAAAGCGGCACGGCGCTCCGTGCACTATCTCTGCCACGAAGGCCAGGGAAGCCACCGTCCTGGCACCAATTCCGGGCGTGAGGAGCAAATCCGCAAACTCCTTCGGACCCCGGTCAGCCGCCGCGGCGAGGGTGGCGTGCAGCCGCTTGATGTCAACGTCCGCGGCACGCACCTCATGGTGCGCGGGCAGCTTCAAATGAGAGTCCGGCGGTGGATTCTGGGCAAACAGATCAAGCGTGCCGTGAGGCTTTGCGCTGTAGCGCTGCAATACCGGGATTACCCTGCCCGGGCCCTCGCGAACCAGCTCAAGACTCATATTGCGGCTGAGCGAGGCTTGCCGATCCGCGAGGTTGAGGATGGCCCCGACATTGCGCCCCTCGATGGCCGCGTGGGGAGTATCGAAAAATCCCGCCAGGCCTTGCGATTGCCAATGATAGCGGCGTGCCTCGCGTTGCATGGGGTTCATACCCTGCTGAACGATGCACCAGTCGCCCTGCGCCGAAGCAAAGAAGCCATGCAGATACAGGTCGTAACCATCCTGCACGACCGCACTGTCAATCTTTGCCACCAGCCGACTGGTTCGGATCAGGGGCGTGGCATCCAGTCCCGTTCGTTCTCCCACCGCCGTCAATTCGGCCGGCGTGCGGCGCGAGTGGGCGCCGCGGCCGCCACACACGTAAATGCCCAGCTCCTTCTCCACGGGCGAGAGGCCACGTTTCAAGGCGCCTATGACGCTCGTGGTGATACCGGAAGAGTGCCAGTCCATGCCCATGACGGCGCCGAACGACTGAAACCAGAACGGGTCGGCGAGCCGACGCAGGAATTCGTGCCGGCCGTAGTGATGCACGATGGCCTGCGCAATGACCCGGCCCAAAAGCGCCATTCTCGTGGACAACCAGGGTGGTACGCGGCCTGCATGCAATGGAAGATTCGCACTTCCCGTACGGCGCATGATTTCCATGCCGATATCTTACCCGACAAAAAGCGGCGGGCTGGGGTTCAGCCCGCCGCTCAAGAGAGGCTCCTGGGGGGATGAGGAGGACCTCCTGCAAGTGCGCTTCCGCACTATGCGAGGGCTATCGTGACGGAACGCCAGGGATCTGGCTTGGTCAACCCAATCGAAAATGGGACATTTCTGATGCGTCGTACGGAGGAATCGCGTCACTGCACAGTTGACGCTATCTTGCACCGCTACTTGCCGATTACCTCGAGCGAAAAATCGATGTTGCCGCGGATCGCGTGGCTATACGGACAGATCTTCTCGTGTGCTTCCTGGACGAGTGCCTGCGCTTCCGCAGTGGGTAGTGTCGGCACCTCAACCCTCATGGCTACGGCAATTCCGAAGCCGCCGCCCTCGCGAGGACCAACCGACGTACTGCAGATTACGACCGCGCCAGTGACGCTCTTTTTATGCAGACCGGCAACCCGTTCCAGCGATGAGCCGAAACAGGCCGCGTAACCGGTGGCGAAAAGATGCTCCGGCGTCGTCGTATGGGGGAGTCCGGCTCCCCCCATTTCCTTTGGCACGGACAGATCGACGCTGACGGATCCATCAGTCGTCTGCGAATGACCGTTACGGCCACCGGTGCTGCGTGCAACTGCCGTGGCTAAGGGTTTGATTGTATAGGCCGCCATGAATTGATACTCCTTGCTGGAAACAGAGTTGGACATCGGAACGTTCTCATCCCCCCATCCGGGGGATGAAGACCGGCAGGCAGCCCCGCCAGAATGTTCCAACGATGGGCGCTGTGGGTGACTGCTCGAGCGCCCCCCTCTCAAGGAGACACGAAGATGCTCAAGGGCTTCACCGTTCCGCTGTCCCCGCAGGGTAAATCTTCGCTCGTCAGCCCGCCACCCTGGCACTACTCAAGCGATTGCCTCTGTGTCGAATTCTGGGCAGAGCCCAGCGCCGTCGCCGCATTGTTGCCCGCCGGGCTGAAGGCGGATCCTAACTCCAATGGGCGGGCCTTCTTCTGGTTCCTCGACTGGCAATTCACCGGCACGAACGACGAAGTGACGGATCCGGCGCGCTACCAATATCGCGAGGCGTTCGTGCTGCTCGAGGCCGTCTACGACAGCATGCCAGTCAACTACTGCCCCTATATCTTTGTCGACAACGATGCGGCGCTCGCGCGTGGTTGGGCACAGGGATACCCGAAAAGACTGGCCAGTGTATTCCAGACACGTAGCTTCTCCGCCCCCAGCCCCGCCGCCGCCCCGCTGGCCAAGGGGAGTCGCTTCGGTGCCAGCGTCACGGCGCACGGCGAACGGATCGCGACCGCACGTATCCAGCTTGAGGAGCCTGTGAGAGATCCCAATTCGGTCTTTAACCGCCCTACCACCATGCGGCGTTATTTCCCGCAGGTCGCCAAGGCCGGTCAGGAAAAACCGCCGGTCAATGAACTGACGTTATCTCTCACGGACAATTTGGCGATCGTGGACGTATGGGCGGGCTCGGCCGACCTGCGCATGCCGGAAGTGGCCGGCGAGGACGTGCATCTGATCGCACCGCTACGCGTTGGGCGCGGCTACCGGCTCGGCATGGCCTACTCAGTAACGGATCTGCGTATTCTGAAGTCCTATGCGAGCTGAGGAAGACTTTCGGTGCCGCTCTACACCGTAACGACGCAAACCGGCGTGCTTGATGATAAGCGCAGATCCCAGCTAGCCGCCGAGCTGACGCAGTTACACTGCGAATTTTCCGGCGTACCCAAGAATTGGGTGCATATCATTTTTCACGAATTCCCCGCCGGCAACGGATTCACGGGCGGCGCACCGGCCGCCACCGGTTCACTGACCCTGCTCATTCGTACCGGCCGAACCGCTGAATACAAGCGCGAACTGCTGCAACGTCTGTGGCAGTTGTTGCAGGCAGCGACCGGTGCGCCAGATGATCAATTGGTCATCGGCATTCAAGAGGTCCCGCCAAGCCAAGCTATGGAAATGGGACAAATCATGCCGGAGGTTGCCCCACCATAAACTTCAGCGGCACCCTCAGCGCTGAAGATTGGATTTCGCCAAGTCGACAAGCTCGGTTGCGCGTCCGTCCAGCACCGCCTTCATCATGAAAAGACCGAAGTGCTTGGCCTGATCGACAGTGGTGGTCGGCGGCATCACCAGTTCCTGACGTGGCGTCATGACTTCCAGCAGCGCGGGGCCGGGATGATTCAGAATCTCCGTCGCAGCCTTGCGAAGATCCTTTGGATCCGTCACGCGTACCGCCTTGATGCCGAGCGATCCAGCCAGAGTGGCGAAATTGGGATTGATCAGATCGCAGCCGAAGTCCAGAAATCCGCTAGCCTTCATTTCCAGCTCCACAAATCCCAGGGTACCGTTGTTGAGCAGCACGATCTTCAAGGGGAGCTTCAGCTGGTTAATGCTCAACAGTTCCCCCATCATCATCGAAAAGCCACCGTCGCCGGAGAAGGAAATGACCTGCCGATTCGGAAAGGTCACTTGGGCGCCAATGGCCTGCATCATGGCATTCGCCATTGAGCCATGATTAAAGGAACCAATCAGGCGCCGTCGACCATTCAGCTTCAGGTAACGCGCTGCCCAGGCTATCGGCGTGCCAACATCACAAGTGAAAATGGCATCATCGGCCGCCAATTCACTCACGACGCGACTGACGGCCTGGGGATGAACACGGTTCGTGGAGGGATCTATTTCCGCCAAGGAGTCCAGATCGCGGCGGGCACGCGCGTAGTCGGCCAGGCAATCATCAAGATGTGAGCCGCCGTGTTTGGCCACCACCTGCGGCAGTACCGCCTCCAGAGTTGGCTTGATGTCTCCCACGAGTCCCAGATACAAAGGACAGCGATTGCCGAGCGCCTCCGGTCTGGCATCGACCTGCGCAATATCGGCGTCCTCGGGGAAGAACTGTCGATAGGGGAAGTCAGCACCCAGCACGAGCAAATGCTCGCAATTCTTCATGGCTTTGTAGCCGGAGGCGAAGCCGACCAGACCCGTCATCCCGACATCGTTCGGATTGTCGTATTCAACGTACTCCTTGCCTCGCAGCGTGTGGACGATCGGCGCCCGCAGTTTCTTGGCCAGCGCAACCACTTCGTCGTGGGCTCCTGCGCATCCGGCCCCGCACAACAAGGTTACGCGCTCCGCCATATTCAAAAATAATGCCAAGTCCTTGATGTGATCATCACTGGGACGCACGACCGGTCTGGGCGGAACGACCCAAATGGGAGTAGCCGTGTCCAGCGGCTTGAGAGCCACATCCCCTGGAATGACCACCACGGCAACCCCGCGGCGTCCCACCGCCGCGCGAATGGCCCGAGTCAGGATCTGCGGCAACTGATTGACATTCGAGACAAGTTCCACGTAGTGACTGCATTCGCGAAACAGCAGCTCCGGGTGCGTGGCTTGGAAATAATCAATTCCGATTTCGGTGCTGGGAATATGGGCGGCGATGGCCAGCACCGGAACGCCGCTTCGCTGACAATCGAACAGGCCATTGATGAGATGCAGGTTCCCAGGCCCGCAGCTACCGGCACACACGGCCAGCTGGCCGGTCAGATGGGCCTCGGCGCCCGCCGCAAAGGCGGCGCTCTCCTCGTGGCGCATATGGATCCAGTCGATTTCGCCCAACCGCCGCAGGCTGTCGGTAAATCCATTCAGCGAGTCTCCGACAACCCCATAGATCCGACGCACGCCAGCCTGACGCAGCGTAGCGGCCATAAAGTCTGCACCGGTCTGGCTCATGGTTCACACCTCTGCACGACTAGGTATAAGTCGCTAGAATTTAGAGTCGCCGCGATATGCGAGGGCCACCATCCCCCAATCGAGGGGGATCCGAGGGCGACGAGCGATACGGCGGACCGGTCTCACTCTTTTTTGATTCCCGCCGCGATACGCTCGCCGAGACCTTGGTCAACCTTGCGCCAATAATCGATGGCGCGCGCGAGCACGGGCCCGGATACCCCATCCTTGAGGTGCCCGACTATATTGCTCACAAGGCGGGCGCGCGCGGCCTCATCAAGCACTTGGCGCACCATGGCGCCCGCCTGACCGAAGTCATCGTCCGCCGTCCGCAGCGTGTACGCCTGGCGCACCATCTCACCGTCGGCGTACCAAAGGCCCGCCGCGTCGGTACGTTCGGGGTCGGCCTTTGGGCCACCGTAGGAATTTGGGGCGTAAACCGGATCAGCCACATTCTGCATCCGCATGGCACCGTCTTTGCTGTAGCTGTGTACCGGTGTTTTGGGCCGGTTCACCGGAATCTGCTTGTAGTTGACGCCGAGCCGCGCGCGGTGAGCATCCGCGTAGGAAAACCCCCGCGCCAGCAGCATCTTGTCCGGACTCAGTCCGATACCCGGCACCAGGTTGTTCGGCTCGAAGGCGGCCTGCTCAATCTCAGTGTGAAAATCATTGACATTGCGATCCAGCGTCAGCTTGCCCACTTCGATAAGGGGATAGTCTTTGTGCGGCCAGACCTTGGTGAGGTCGAAGGGGTTGAAACGATAGGTCTTGGCGTCCGCGAAGGGCATGATCTGCATCTTCAGTGTCCAGCGCGGGTAGTCACTCTTCTTGATCGAGTTAAACAGATCGCGCCGATGATAATCACCGTCCACCCCCGCCAGACGGTCGGCCTCGGCCTGCGTCAGGAAATCAATGCCCTGATCGGACTTGAAGTGGTACTTCACCCAGAATTTCGCACCCTGGGCGTTCACCCACATATAGGTGTGGCTGGAATAGCCGTTCATATGGCGCCAGCTCTTGGGGATGCCACGATCCCCCATGAGCCAGGTCACCTGGTGCGCCGACTCGGGCGATAAGGTCCAGAAGTCCCATTGCATGTCGTGATCGCGCAGCCCATTGTCCGCGCGGCGCTTTTGCGAACGGATGAAATGCTGGAATTTCAAGGGATCACGAATGAAAAAGACGGGGGTGTTGTTGCCCACCATGTCATAGATGCCCTCGCTCGTATAAAACTTCAGAGCGAAGCCGCGCGGATCGCGCCAGGTGTCGGGGCTACCTTGCTCACCGGCCACCGTGGAGAAGCGGATCAAGGTCTCGGTCTTGGTGCCCGGCTGGAAGACGGCAGCCCGCGTATACCGGCTAACGTCCTGCGTGACCTGGAAATGTCCGAAGGCGCCGCCGCCCTTCGCGTGCGGCTGACGCTCTGGGATGCGCTCGCGATTGAAGTTCGCCATCTGCTCGATCAGGTAATGATCG
>DATHOA010000009.1:0-3114 GCA_035485475.1 Steroidobacteraceae bacterium
GTGCAGCACGGGCGCTGCCATCATGGCCAGTCCGCACAGCACGCCGGAATACAAATGCGCTCGCATCATGGTCGACTTCCCCCGATTCAAAACGACCTGCGCAGACCGATCATCTGCAGATTTCGGCAGCGCGGTTCTTAATTCTTGCTTGGCGTGGAATCGTACCAGAGCATGCCCACCCGTTCGATGGTGCGACGCAGCATGATTCAGCGTCCGGCCAGTGCGTCGGTGACGCTCAGGCGTCGCACTCGACGCAGGGGAATGGCGGCGCTGGCCAGCGCCAGCAGCAGCGCGCAGCCGGCCGTCGCCGTCATGACGCCGGGAGTCAGCGTAGGCTGCGGTAAGTCCCGGATTTCGGTCGGCAGGTAGTGCGTGGGTAACTGGGCCAATAGTGCGGCGAGACCCGTGCCGAGGGAAGCGCCCGCCAGGCAAGGAATGGCGACCTCGGCGAATACCAGGGTCATGAGGGTGGTGTCGGAGTATCCGAAGGTCTTGAGCACGCCAAATTCGGCCGTGCGCTCGCGCACCGACTGTGCAATGCCGTTGGCCGTCAGCAGCAGGATCATGAAAATCCCGGCGCCCGCGACGGGCCAGGTTTTGGAGGCCACGGAAATTCCGGAGTTGACCGCGTCCTCCTGGCCAACCTTGTCGGGAATGGTAAGCGTGGGCGTGCTGGAGTTGGCCAGTCGCTGGTCAATCCGCACGGCCACGTCGCTGGCCTTTTCCACATCGCGCACGGTCACGCGAAACCCCCAAACGTAACCGCGCAGCTGCAGTGGCCACGCGTTCTGCACGTAGCTGAGATTTCCGATGATGAACCGGTCGTTATTGAATTGACCGCGATGAGGCTGCGTCGGGATCACGCCCAGGACTTGAAAGTGCCAGGCCGCGGTTCCATCGGCGCGCGTGATGCCAGGGGTGCGCGCGCCAGGCGGCGTAATGATGGGCAGCGGATCGCCGGCCTTGAGGCCTAATCGCGCGCTCGCGGCGGCGCTGATGAAGACGCCCATGGGCGTCGCGCGCAGCCGTTGCCACTGCGCAGCGTTCGGGAGCATTTCCGGCTGCGCCTCTTGCATATGTTCGTCAACGGCCATCACCCGGGCCGTCAGGTGCGGATCCCGGTAGTAGCCTCGGACATAGGCACCGCTGCCCACGGCCGCGACGCCTTCGACCCTCGCGATCTCATCGCGGGCGGCAGACGGCAGCAGGATTCCCACGGCGCCGGCGCTGGGGAAACGTGAGTCGACTTCGAGACGATCCATTCTGGCGTTCGCGACGATCCGGTCGTACGCGGCATGCAGCCCGACCATGAATCCGAACAGCGTGAAGGAGGCGGTTACCGCCAGCCATATCAGCACGGCCTCGGTTGGCTTGCGCCATAGCGCCGACCAGACCAGGGGAAAGTACTTCACGTCAGTCCCAAGTGCTCACACCGCCCGGAGCGCGTCCGTGACCGAGCGCCGCGCGGCACTGATGGCCGGTGGCAGGCCGCCGAGAATGGCCAATGCCAAGGCCCAGATGATCCCCAGTCCCACCAGTCGCAGGGAAATCCACAGATCGAAGACGTTGCGCGCCTGGACCACGTGCTTGCCATTGAACAGCAGCGCGGCAGCCCCCGCTCCGGCCAGGGCACCGACCAGGGCCAGGACGGTGGTTTCGGCCAACACCGACAGGGCAACTGGCAGCGGTTGGTAGCCGATCGCCCGCAACGTCCCGAGCTCGCGCGTTCGCGCACTCACGGCGGCATACATCAGTTTCACGGTGCCGAACAGGGCGCCGAGGGCCATCATGACGCCCACGGCGTAGGCGAGTGCGGTGAAGAAGGCGGAGTTCTGGTTGACCGTGCGCAGGGCGTAATCGGACTGCCGCTCCGCGGTTTCCTTCAGCGTGGGATTGGTTGCGATCCAGTGCGCGAAGTCATCGAACGCGGCGGGCGACTGCAGTTTCACCAGCACGCTGCTGAATCCGGACATATGTCCGGCGGTCATGACCGTGTCGGCATCACCGAGGTACTGACTCTCGATCATGCTGCCGTCATCCGTGAAGGCGCCCACGATGGGCCATGCTCCACCGGGCAGCGTGATCGTATCGCCCACATGCAATTGATAGGCACGCGCTGCCGCCACGCCGACGATGACCTCCTGCTCCCCGGAGTGGAACAGCCGACCGGCGACGATCCTGAAGTTCGGGCGCAGCGCGAGGCCGGCGCGGCCGATGCCACGCAGAGTGGGCGAGCCGATGACATACGCGCCCGATGGCGGAACCCAGAACAGGAACTCCGCATCGGCCAGTGGATGACCATCAGGACCTTTTGAAATACCGGGCGCATCCAGAATGGTGCCGATGGAATCGGCGGCAATGCCGCTGCCAAATTCGGAATTCGAGTCGGGTGACAACACGATTGCAAGGCGCGGATCTGACCCCGATTGATAGGCGCGCAGCATCCCGGCGGTGACCGAAAGCATCGAGATCAGGACGCCGATGACACAGGCGACGCTGCCGACCAGTACCAGCGATGACCACTTGCGTTGCAGCAGCGCGGAAAAGCCCAGCCGTGACAGAACCGCAGTTTGCGCCAGTAGTCGCATGGTCTACCGTCCCGCCAGCGCGTCGGTGACACTGAGGTGGCGCAGCCGCCGCATGGGAATCGCGGCGCTCGCGAGCGCCAGCAACACGGCGCAGCCGAGCGACACCGACAGCACGGCGAGCGACAGCGTCGGTGGGGGGAGGGAGGCAAGATCGCTGGGCAGGTAATGTGTGGGCAACCGCGCGATCAGCACGGCCACGCCCGTGCCGATGGCTGCGCCGGCCAGGCAGGGCAATGCCGCTTCGGCGAATACCAGGGCCATCAGGATCGACTGGCGAAGCCCGAGCGTTTTGAGTACGGCGAACTGCGGCGTGCGTTCGCGCACGGACTGGGCAATCCCATTGGCCGTCAGCAACAGGATCATGAAAATCCCCGCGCCCGCCACGGGCCAGGTCTTGGACGCCACGGAGATGCCGTAATTGACCGCGTCCACCTCGGCGACCCTGTCGGGGATGGTGGTGGTCGGCGTACTGGAGTTGGTCAACGCCCGGTCGATACGCACGCCGACATCGTTTGCCTGGGCCGCA
>DATHOA010000010.1:0-24034 GCA_035485475.1 Steroidobacteraceae bacterium
GAGGCTGCGCCGCCGTCGGTGGAATTCAATCCGGCGTTTCTTCAGGGTGGATCCCAGGTCGATGTTTCGCGCTTCTCGCGGGGCAATCCGGTTCTGCCGGGCGACTACATGGTCGACGTGCAGATCAACGGCAAGTGGATGGGTCGTGCCTCGGTTCGCTTCAGTGCCCAGCCCGACAGCGATATCGCCCTGCCGTGCATTGACCGCGCACTCATTGCACGGATTGGGCTGGACTTCGAGCGACTCTCGCCGGCCGCCCGGGCCATGCTGCGGCAGGCTCAGTCCGAGGGCTGCGTGGACCTGAAGGCGATGATTGCCGACGCAGCAGTCTCGTTCGACCTGTCCCAACTACGACTTGACGTCAGTATTCCCCAAGCTGCCATGCTGATCAAACCGCGCGGCTATGTCAGCCCGGAGTTCTGGGACAGTGGCGTACCGTCGGCCACACTGGGTTACAACCTGAACGCCTATCGCTCCGCGACCTCGGAGCTGACTACGAGCGTCGGTCATTTGGACCTGTCGATGGGGATCAACCTCGGCAGCTGGCACCTGCGTCAGCGATCCTCCGTCGACGTGACCTCCGGTGCCCCCACCACCTATCAGAATATCGCGACCTATCTCACTCATGACATCCCTTCGATCCGCAGCGACCTGACAGTGGGCGACAGCTTCACGGATGGCGCCGTCTTCGATAGCTTCGGATTCCGCGGAGTGTCGCTGGCGAGCGATGATCAGATGCTGCCCGATTCGCAGCTTGAATACGCGCCAATCGTCCACGGTATTGCGCGTACCAATGCGCGCGTCGTCGTCACGCAGAATGGCAATACCCTACTGGAAACCACCGTATCGCCCGGAGCATTCGAGATCAACGATCTGTATGCCACCGGTTACGGCGGCGACCTGCACGTCACCGTCTATGAGGCCGACGGCACCCAGGACACCTTTACGGTTCCCTATGCGTCCGTGGTGCAGCTGCTGCGTCCGGGGGTGTGGCGTTACACCGCGGTGGCCGGGGAAGTGCAGCAGCCCTCGGTGTCCGGAACACAGCGCTTCACGCAGGCAACGCTGCAGCATGGCTTCAACAACTATCTGACCGGCTATACCGGTGCGGTGGCCACACCACACTACCAGGCCGGACTGCTGGGGATCGCCGTCAACACCGTGGTGGGTGCCTTGGCGGCCGATTTGACCGAGGCCACAGCCGCCATCACGGATGGCTACTCCTCCAGTGGCCAGAGCCTGCGACTCAGCTACAGCAAGCTCATCAGCGACTCCCAGACCAATATCGCGCTCGCCACCTATCGCTACTCCTCCAGTGGTTACTATTCCTTCAGCGATGCGCAATCGGCCAGGCAGGCGGCGCTCGCCGGCGCGAGTCCCGACACCTTGGAGCGCGCACGCAGCCAGTGGCAGATCAGCATCAATCAGACTCTGCCCGGGCGCTGGGGCAACTTCTACCTGACGGCCTCGGTGATCGACTATTGGAATTCGACGGGAACCACCACCCAATACCAGGGTGGCTATACCAATCATTTGCGTTTCGGAGCCACCAGCCTGAGCTACACCCTCTCGGCCGCGCGCCAGAACGATCTGATAACGGGAAAACCGGACAACCGGGTGCAGATGAACTTCTCGCTGCCGCTGGGACATTCACCCCACTCGCCCACGCTCTCAACCAGTTTCAACCAGGATACGACGGCGGGCGTGCGCACCCGCGGTGGCCAGGAAGTAGTCAATGGCACCTGGGGTGAAACCAACCAGGTGAGTTACAGCGCCTCGGCCAGTCAGTCCGCGGGAGAAGATTCCTATACGGCCAGTGGCCAGTACCGCGGTTCCTACGCCAGTGTCTCGGCCAGCGCCAGTGAGGGCAGCGGCTACTCTCAACAGTCCCTCGGAGCCTCAGGCGGTCTCGTGGTCCATCCCGGGGGCATCACCCTCGCGAACCAGATGACCGACACGATCGGCATCGTTGAGGCCATCGGCGCCGAAGGCGCTCGCGTGACCAATAATATCGGCACCACGATCAACGCTTCCGGCTACGCGGTGCTGCCCTTCCTCATGCCCTACCGCCAGAACAGCATCAACATCGACCCGGACGATGCCGTCTCCCCGGATGTGGAGTTCAAGAGCACGAGCGAATCCATCGCTCCTCGCCTCAATTCCGTCGTGATGATTCACTTCCAGACCGTGGGCGGTCGGGCTATTCTGATCACCGCCCACCTGACGGATGGATCGGTGGTTCCCTTCGGTGCCAGCGTCTACGATGCCCATGGAAGCGAGGTGGGATTGACCGGCCAGGATGGGGGCATGTATCTGCGCGGCATTGCCGAATCCGGCACGTTGACTGCCCGCTGGGGCGATGCGCCCGCTCAGAAGTGCTCCTTCAAGTACCAACTGCCCGCCAAGCACAAGGGCGACGGCCCCTTCGTCCGGATCGACGTCCCCTGCGCCGCCGATCGGCCGTCGCTGAACACGCATAATGGCGGCGACAACGACGACCTGAACAGCATCATAGGACAGCGTTGATCATGAGGCGCGAGATACCTTGGTGGCGCAACCTGCTCACGCTGGGCGTGATCGGCCTGCTGCTGATGGCGGGCGCCCCCGTCCTTGCCCAGACGGTGATTTTCTCGCCCGCTACCTTGTCGTTTTCGCCCGCAGGCCCCTACTCGGTTCCCCGGGATGCCGCCGTGGGCAGCCAGGTGGCTCGCGCCCTGGCGGGTGCCACGGCCACCGGGATCACCTGTGCGTTGATCGAGACCGCCGCTGTCAATGGCACGGAGATATCCGCAGGAAGCGGTGTCTATCAAACCAGTGTAAGCGGCATTGGCGTCAGCTTCTATGTGGTGAATGGCGCTGCCCAGACCCTGATTACCTCCACCGGTGGCGGCTATACCTCCGGCACGATCAGCGCGCCCGGCAATGGTGCGCTCCCCGGCGTTCAGGCCAACCTGATCGTCACCGGACAGGTGGTCTCCGGTTTCTCGCTCTCAGGCCTGCCGAGTGTGACCATCACCTTCACGCCGACGGGCAGCTGCAGCTGGAGTACGGGAATCACCAATACGCTCCCGACCAGTGCCAACAACAGCGCCGTCGTGCCCATCACCTGTACGGTAACCACGCCCAGCGTCAGTGTTAATCTGCCGGTCATATCGCTGAGCGCCTTGAGCGCCGTGGGCAAGACCGGTGGGGACACGCGCTTCCCCATCGGCCTGAGTTGCGCGGCGGGCGCAAATGTCTATATCACCCTGAGCGATGTCACCACACCCACCAATACCACCTCGCTCCTCACGCTTGACTCGAACTCGACGGCGCAGGGGATCAAGCTGAGAATCCTGAACAGCGCCGGGCCGGTGGATTTCGGACCTGATTCGGCGGCGGCCGGTACGACGCATCAATGGCTGCTGGGCCCCTCGAGCAGCATCGACGGCATTCCGCTCACGGTGCAGTACTACCGCGATGACACCAATCCCTCGGGCACCGGCTCGGCTGTCCTGTCCGCCGGCAGTGTTCACGCCCAGGCGACGTTCACCATGAGCTATCAGTAAAGACCGCCTCCAGCGTCGGCTCGATGAGCTCCGCGCCGGTTGGCGAAAGATGCTCATCGTCAACATACAAGGGAGCCTCACCGCGCGCGATGGCGCAGGTGCCGCCCGCACAAAGCAGGTCCTGCGGTTTCAGGATGCGCAACCCATATCGCTGCTGCAACTGCGTGAATATCTGTGTTGCATCTTGCTGCTCCGACGCGTAGGCCGTATAACGGATCCGAAAATCCCGCTGCAGGCCCAGCCGCCGTGCGGAAGCCAGCGCATAGGGCACGCTCACGGCATTCTGTGGTACATCCTCCAGCAGGAACACGCGCACGTGGTTTTTTTCCAGTAGCGTCACAAGTCGCTCCAGGCCGCGGGCAAATACGGCGGTGTTTTCCTGCAGGGAATCATTGTCCGGGCTTTGCGAGTCCGTGAGCCGACTTAGAAAGCGATCGCTGGTGTAGGCGACCCAGTGGCCGGCCAGGATCACGGTCGGGATTCGATGCTGCAGTATCCAACCCAGTACGGCGTCGTTGTGCCGTCTGCATAGCGCACCGCGGCCCACGCCAGAGGCGTCCAGCCAGGGACGCAGAGCACTGGATTCCCCGGATACGCGATCGCGGACATACGCTCCCAGCAGCGGCGGACAACCGCCTCGTTGCGCGAGCATCGCCGCTGCATGATGGCGCGCAAACGCCGTGTCAACGGCGGGCAGCATCGCAAGTGCATGCGAATCACCCCACAGCACGGCATCGATCGGTGCCGTTTGATCGCCGAGCATGCAGGCTGGCCGACCCGCAACTTCCGGAGAACTGCCCCTGCAGTGCGCTTGGAGTGCCGAATCGTCAGGAAAGTGCAGTCGCTCCTGAGTGGTATAGCTTTGCGGCTCCGTGGCACGGTTCATTGCGAAGGTGGCCGCGCTCAGTACTGCCGCGGCGGTGGCCGCCATTGCATAGAGCGTGCGCCGCTCAAACAGGGCCCCCGGTCCCCGAAAAGGCTGCTCCACGTAGCGCCATGACAGCGCCCCCAACAGGAACGTTGCCGCCAGCACCGCAGCGCGCATCGCAGTGGAAAGCGGTTCGAAGGCGTAGTACTGCACCAGCAACAGCACTGGCCAATGATAAAGATAGAGTGAATAGGACCATAGGCCGATGCGACGCATGAGCCTGCCACCCAGTAGCCGGCCCACTGCAACACTGCGGTCGCACCCGGCGTAGAGAATCAGAACGGCACCCGCGCAGGGAAGCAGCGTCAACTCGCCGGGGTACGGGCTGGCCGTGCTGAGGAGCAGGTCCGCAGCGGCAAGCAACAGTAAGCCGAACACCGCAGCGCCGGTCCGTGCATGGGCCGCACGCGGCGCGGGAAAGTTCCCCAAAGCCAGTACGGCGCCGGCCAGCAATTCCCAGGCGCGGAATGGCGCCAGATAAAATGCGGCCAAGGGTGAGATGCGCACCGCGAGGACGCAGGCCGCCAGCGACAGCAGCGCCAATGGCCAAAGTACGGCCGCATAACGGCCGCGCAGGAAGCCGGCAATCGCCAGCATCAGCAGCGGGAAGAACAGGTAGAACTGCTCTTCGACCGCAAGTGACCAGGTATGCAGCAGGACCACGTGATCGGCGAATTGCCCGCCATACACTCCCGCGTTGCGATAGAGCGCGAAGTTCGCGGCAAACGGGACGACGTAGGCACCGATTCGGGTCAGAAAATGCCGATCGGGTGCGAACAGCACGAGCGCACCCGCGAGCAGCACCAGGGCGTACATGGCGAAAAGGGCCGGGAGGATGCGCCGGATGCGGCGCTCATAGAACGCCAGCAGGGAAAAGTGGCCCGCGCGAATGTCCCTGGCGATATGCGATGCGATCAGAAAGCCGGAAATCACGAAAAACACATCGACGCCGACAAAGCCACCCCGGAAACCCGGCACGGCGTAGTGATACAGGATGACCAGGAGCACCGCGATCGCGCGCAGTCCGTCGATATCGGTACGATACGCGGCAGCGCCATCCCCGCGTGCCGTCCTGCGAATCTGAGCGTTCAGGTTTCCTGTGCCTTTATGAGTGACTCACACCCATCGATTGACGGTGAGTCCCTGGAATGAATAAAAAGGTTCACTCCTTGGTCGCAGTTGGACATCCTCGAACGCAGCACGTAGGATTTTCCCGTGCAACCCTGGAACGCTCGCCATTTTAGGCCCCGAGCAATGGCGATATGGCTATCGGCCGTGCTCGCCATGCTTGGGATCGTAAGTCTTTCAGGCTGCACTCCGCCGCCGCCCAAGGATCCTGCGCTGGTCATCGACCTGCGATGGGTTCGAAACTATCCGGCGGAACGCAAGAGCAACGTCAACACGGGGCTGTACTGGGCGCTTTCCTTTCTCGGAGCAAAGCTGCCGGCCTCAGCGAACATCCTCAACTGGCACGGCCAGGTGGTAACGGTCGACCTGGGTGCCGCGCAGGTGCAGCCACAGTCAATAGCGGCCTGGAAGAAGCTGCTGCAAATCCTCAAGTCGAGCGATGAATATCGCAAGACGGGCGCGATCGATATCGGTCGATTCGTGTTCCTGAGCCTGTGCAGCGCCAACCACTACTACGAGCTCACCGGCACCAGCCAGACCTTCGCGCAGTTCCTGGCCAGACATCGTTTTGGCCCCCGTCAAATCGCGGTGGTCGAATCCGCTGTCGCCCACGGCAATCGCCTCATCGATGTCGGCACCGGCAGCGGCTTCGGCGCCATTGCCTTTGTTGCCTATGAGGGCCACGGCGCGCTGAAGGATTCCTCCTTCCACAAGCAGGATGTCGAGACACTGGAGTTCATGCCGAACGGACAATTGCATTTCGGCCTGTACGATCTTTCAGGACACTTGAAAACGGCGGCGACACCGGAGCTGACCAAGGCCGGCAAGCCGAGCAAGTGCCTGTGGTGTCACGAAATCAACCTGAATCCGCCGTTCCAGAACGTGACCGATTTGCCCGGCTACTACAGCACTCAGCAGTTCAGAGATCTGGTTGCCAGTGAGATGCGTACCGTCGCCAGTTATCGGCAGACGCTGCGATCGAAGGTGGATTTCAGGAAAACCCAGGATCACACCAACGCGGAGAATCTTTACATGTCCTTCGCGCAGCCGACCGCGGAACGCCTGGCCGCTGAATGGAACATGCCTGTCGACACCGTGCGGCAAATGCTCCGGGCCCGGAATCTCAAGCCGCATCCGCATAGCGCAGAGGCCGATGACGGAATCCTGGGGGATCAGCTATACGATCGAACCGAGGTGGACGCGCTGGCGCCATACACCAGTGTGCGCGGGCCGACGGATTTTCGGGAAGCCTCCAGTTACGAGCCGGACCTGCTGCAGTAAGCTCAAGCACACGAGCCGACAGTCACCGCACCGTGCAGATGGCCGGAATCTGCCAATGGCCGCTGGCGTCGCGAATCAGCCAGTACCGGGCGTCAATCTCGGCGCGCCCGTTCACGCTGTACACCACATGCACCGGGTAGCCGTAGGCGTTGGCCCATCCCGCCCCTGCCGGCGCATACAAGGCTTCGTAGCTGTTGCGCGGATGGCGCGCAGCCTCAACCTCCACCACTTTCCAGGCAAAGCTCCACTGGTTGCCGATGTCCATCTGCTGGATGCAGGCTTTGATGGCGGCCACCGACGGCGCCGGCGCCGGTATCTCATCGGCACCGGCCCATCCGCTGGCGCAGACCAGCGCCACACCGGCCAGCCAGCGCTTCATGGATAGTTCTCGAGGTTCAGGTACGCCGCCTCGATGTCGACTTCGCGCAGCATGTCGAAATAGGCCCAGTCCTTGTATTTCTCCAGCAGCAGCGTCTTCTTCAGCTGCTCCAGGCTCTCACCCTGCGCCATGCCCCGCGCCACGCCGTCCCGCAGATCCTCAAAAAACCGCCGTCCCTCGCTGACATCGGCCTTGGTGAAGGTCACCGATCCATGGCCTTGCGCCAGGATATCGAAATCCAGATCCTCGATGGTCTTGTAGGATCTGATCCATTCGGCCAGAGGATGGCGGTCGAACATGCCGCAGCCGCTGGGCAGCGAGCGCATCGAGGTCGTGACCAGTGCGTCAGCGGGAAAATCTACCGAGAACACCACGCGTTCAGCAGGGAAGTAGACGACCGTGCCATCGTCAGCGTGGTTGAGACCCGGAAAGATGAGCTGGATGGTGCGCCCGCCGAAAACCAGGGTCATCCGGTCCGAATAGACGATGTCAGGCGGCACCACACCCTGTGCCGCCCACCATTGCGCGGGGGTGATATGCCCGGTGTGGTCGCGGTCGATGCTCTCGAAGTACCCGCGGCCCATTCCACAGATACCGGGATGTTCCAGGGTCGGAATGGCAATCTCTTCGGACTCTATGGTGCCATTGTGATTGAGATCGACCATGTTTCCGGGCATGTGCGGGAAGCGCCCATCCATATTCTTGAGAATGCGCTCCTGTCCGACAATATGCGGGTGACTGTCGGCAAAGACTCCGGCACCGCCCACATGGTCCCAGTGACTGTGGCTATAGACGATATAGCGCACCGCCTTGCCCGGGAACCGCGTGGCGAGCTGGCTTTTTACCCAGGTTGCGAAGTCCGGACTGATCGGATCGACCAGCAGGATGCCATCCGGCGTGACATAGATCAGGCTCCACCAGTTCCCGTTGCCGGCGCGCCAGAGGTCGTCCTTGATCTGGATGAAGACCCGTGGTGGGCCGCGGCGCTGCGCCACTGTAGCCGCCGGCGCCGATGCCGCGGTCGCAGAATACACCGCCATCAAGGCGCATATGACAACCCACCTGCCGATCTTCAAAGCCGTCATCCCCCCTCTTCCTTGGCCGACTGCACGAGCCGGACCAATAGCTCATTCATCGGCATCGGTTTACCGAACAACCAGCCCTGCGCATACTGGACTCCCCGTTCGCGCAGGAACTGTGCCTGAGCCTCCGTCTCCACGCCCTCGGCGATCATTTCCAGCTTCAGGGACTTTGCCATCTCAATGATATGCAGGGCAACCTGGCTGGTCGGGGTATCCAAGTTCATCGTATCCACGAAGGACTTATCGATCTTGAGGAAATCCAGCTCGAAACTCTCCAGAAACGCCAAGCTGGAGTAGCCCGTGCCAAAGTCATCCACCGCGACGCGAATCCCGCTGGCGCGCAATTCCTTGACGATCTTCTGCGCCGGCTCAGGCTTCACGAATCCGCGCTCACTGACCTCGACTATCAGATTGCCCGGACCCGCACGCGTATCCTTGGCGAGACGACTGAGCAGTCGGATCGTGCTCTCGGCGTGCAGATCCGCCGAGGTGAGATTGATCGCGATGTGCATCTGCGGGTAACGGACAAACAGGTCCTCGATGTCGCGACTGACCAGGTCGACGACGCGCTGCGTGATGCGCTGCATGAGCCCGGCATCCTCGGCAACTGGAATGAACAGGTCCGGACGTACCATCTCACCCCCGCGTCGTCGCCACCGGATCAGCGCCTCGGCGCCGACCCACTTTTGCGTGCGCAGATCGACAATGGGCTGGTAAAGCAGGAAGAATTCGTGGCGTTTCAGTGCTGCCTTGAGCACCGCGGGCATGGCCAGCTGCAGCCGCCCCATGTGCAAGGTTGCAATGGCCAGGACGATTCCGGCGACCACGCCTACGGGCAACAGCACGGCCGCAGTGGCGCGGGTCTGTGCGCGCACGTAGGAAATGGGGAGTGCGGCGATAGCGCCCACGTAATAACGATTCGACGCCACGACCGCGACCGCATAGCCATCGGCCACGAAGGCGTTGACGTAGCGTTCGCGCGGCAAAGTGGGCCATCTGCGACCCACCCAATTCGGATTGATGTACCCGCGCGAGGCCATGACGCGTCCGTTGAAGGTCGCAAATGCAGACAGCGAAACGTCCTTCTCGTTGGTGGTGGCATCCAGCGGCAGGTCCTTGTTGATGATCGCTGCATAGCCTGCAGGTGTCGACAGCACCAGATAGGTTGTCACCGGGTCAAAGGGGAACTTGACGTTCAGGCGAATGCGAAAGTCCATCGGCGTGACCCAGTCTATGGGGCCGAGCGCGAACCCCCCGGCATCGCGTCCCTGCGAGGAGCACACCAATCGTCCATCCATCACATAGCCGATCGCCTGCAGGTAGCTCGATGACAGATCGAACTTGCGCATGATCGCAATATTCGCGTCCGAACAGGGGTCGGTGGCATGCGCCGCGAGGAGGCTGTCCGTAGCCGCAAGAGCCTGGTCGGACGTGGTCTCGGAGCGGTGCAATACATCGTTGGCGTAGCCCGTCACCAGACTCAGTTCGGTGTCACGGGCCTGTCGGTCCGCGAGCCGAATGGCGAGCAGCACTGGAATCGCCACCGCCGCCATGAGCGCAATCAGCGTCAAAATCGTCGCGATTGTCTTGTTCATCGGGTGGCGTGCCGCTAGCGCGGCGGCCTAGGAGCCGGCAGCTCGAAATTCAACCCAAAGGGCCGACCGCTCCACGCTGACATGCTCCCCCTGGCCTTCTTCCCGAGTCCGTGATTCGGAGAGTCCGTCGCCGGTTACTGCCCATGCGCCCGAGGCCTAATTATCGGGTTATTAGACGCTTGATCTGTTGTGCTGGCAACAGTTTGCGATTCCGGCAGCGGCCGCCCACCAGAACCGCGTTAAACACCGCTGCCAATCGGTGCGAGGCCCGCGGCCGGCACTAGCACCCCATGAGTTTCATCAACGCGGCAATCTCAATGGTCGCGAAGTTCGAAAACGTATCTGAGACGGCGTAGGGCAGCACGATCTGATTGTTGTGTCGCATCGCCCCGCACGTGTAAACGACATTGGGCACATAACCCTCGCGTTCGGACGGTTCGGGTTTGAGCAGCGGCTCACTGGCGCGCCCCAGCACCTTTGACGGATCCTTCTTATCCAGCAGCACGGCGCCGATTGAGTATTTGCGTACCGGGCCGACCCCGTGAGTCAATAGCAGCCAGCCCTCATCAAGCTCGATGGGTGAGCCGCAATTACCGATCTGCACGAACTCCCACGGGAAGCGCGGCTTCAACACGGCAACGCCGCTGTCGTTCCAGGTATGCAGGTCGTCTGAGTAGATGAGATACAGGTTCTCATTGTCCTGGCGCGCGATCATGGCGTATCGACCATTGAGGCGCCGCGGAAACAGCGCCATACCCTTGTTCCGCGTTGCCGCCCCACTCAGGGGTGTCATGCGAAACCTCAGAAAGTCGCGGGTCTCGAGCAATTCGGAGCGTATTGACTTGCCGTTGTAGGCGGTATAGGTCGCATAGTACGTCCGTTCTCCCTCTTCGTTGAACTCCACGAAGCGTGCATCCTCTATGCCATTCGATTGGGAGTCGGTAACCGGAAAGATCACCCGCTCACTCAGGTCCACCTCGGCGCCGAAGGCCAACTCCACCTCATCCCCATGTGGACCGGATTTGCGCGCGACTATTTTCGGGACGGATGCGAGCCGCGCGGATGCATCCACCGACACAGCGCCATCGGCAGCGACCACGCCTGAGCGGAACGTCAGCGAAGAAATATGCCCTTCCCCGACCGAGCGCAGACTAAGAATGAAGCGGCGCGCTCCGGGCGGGGCGCCTGTTTGATCCATGTGGGCGACAATGCTCGGATTGAACAGTGCTGCGGCCTCGAAGGAGTATTCATTGAGGAAATACGCACCAATCAGGCGCCGCTGGTCGACCGTGAAGGTCGTATGCTCCGCAAAGGCATACTCCATTTCATCCGCTCGAGCCTCAAATATCGCCAGCAGGTTCCGGTGCCGGCCCTGGAAATTCTCCAGAACCTCGGCCAGTAACGTCGCGGCCATGGCCGGGTCAAGCGCCAGAGCCCGGTCAACAATGTGGTTCGCCCGTTTTTTGTCCGTTACATTGAAATCACGGGGCTCCACCGCCGGTTTGAATGGGCGTACCACGACTCTCGCGGGATCAGGACGCAAATACAGGCTCTGGCGGTTAAGGAACTTGGCCGGTGACAAAAGCAACCTCGACTTGATTGGGCATGAGACAGAGGAATCAGCTGCGCAAGGTACGCAGCGGTGATGGTCTGGTACTGATTTCCTCGAGTCGGGCGAGCCCGCGAATTTCCCCGAGACTCAACAGGTAGGAAACGACCGACTCACCGCCCCGATTTTCGTTGACCCGGTCCGGATGCAGTCCATCTCGACAGCTGCCCGACTCCCGATCAACCAGGCACGCCGCTAGATCGTTCTTGCCGAAATACCAGGCAAATGCCCGGGTTGCATCGGCCTTCCACTGCGGATCACCATCCGCCCGCCAGGCTGCAAGACAAGCTGAAATTGCCGCGGCGGCCTCGAGGGGTTGCTGATCAAATACCCGTGGCTGCCGGCGCGTGTCACCGAAACTCTCAGATCCGACAGGTCGAAAGAATTCCGCATCGGACGTTTGCAGTGTCATCAGCCAGCGTAACGACCTCAGACCTGCCGCAACGTAGGCCGCGACACCCGTGGACACACCCGTAGCGATCAACGCATGTGGCAGGCGGGCGTTGTCGTAGGACAGTCCCACTTCGAACCACACCCAGTCCGGCGTCTCAACAGCAGACAGCAGCGCCATCAGCCTATCGGCCAGCAGTGTTCGCAGGTCTGTGGCGCCCGAATCCTCGGCGGCTGCGACACAGTATCCCTCCAGTCCCAGTAGCGTGAAGGCCCACGCCCGTGGCGAACGAAAGTGCTCGACTGCGGGAAGCGCCTCGGCGAACAAGGCCAGCGCCCAGCGCCGGCGCGACGCACTGGCGTCGTTGCGCGCGCATTCACCCAAGGCCCACAAGGTGCGCCCGTGGCTGTCCTCCGAACCCTTCTCTTCCAGCCAGCGGCGATCGAAACTCATGAAATTACGAAATCTCCGGAAATCCGGGTTCCAGGCATGCTGCACAAAGGCCGCCAGACGGGCCGTGAGCACCTCGGGCAGGCGTTGTTCGCCCGGCATGTTGAGCATGCACGCCACGAGCAGCGCCCGGGCGTTGTCGTCCACACAGTATCCATGAGAGCGGTCAGGAATAGAGTGAACTGCGTGCTGGAACAGGCCAGTGTCATCGCACATCGCGAGAAAATGCCCGACTTGCATCTGTGGCACCGCGGAGCCATCGATTTCAAGCGTCGCCGGGCCTTGTCCGCCGACCACTTTCAGCGCAGGTCGATGCCTGGATCTCTCGAACACGGAAAGATAGCGTTCCGCCGTTCGCTCCCAAGTCATCGATCGGCTGTTCGCATACGACCGTGCACGCATGGCATCGCGCCGGATGTCATCGGTCAGCAAGCCGGCGATTTCCACTCCGATTGTCGCGGCATCGCCAAAGGGCACCAGGATCCCGCGCCCGTCTGCAAGCAGCTCTTGCGCGTGCCAATACGGTGTTGAGACGACGGCTTTTCCGAGCCCGAAGCTGTAGGCCAGGGTACCGGAGGTCATTTGCGCTTCATTCAGATACGGAGTGACGTAGACGTCGCACATTGCGATGAAATCCAGCAGCGTCGCCCGATCAACAAACTGATTCAGGAAGACAACGTGTTCCCCCAGGCCGAGCGCTTGAACACGGGCCATCAGCCTTTGCCGATAGCCCTCGCCTTCCTGTCGCACCAGATTAGGGTGGGTCGCGCCGAGGACCACATACACCGCGTCCGGTCGACGTTCCAGGATCGCCGGCATGGCGTCGATCATGACTTCAATGCCCTTGTTGGGCGAGAGCAGACCGAACGTCAGGATCACAGGCTTGCCGCTGAAGCCGAGCTTTGCCTTTGCCGAGTCCGGCGCGACGAAGTCGAAGGCGGGGACTCCATGCGGAATGACTTCAATCTTGTTCCCGGGGACGGCGTACACCGTTCCCAGCAGTTCTCGGGCCTTCTCCGCCATGACCACGACCTTCGTCGAAGCGTCGATGATCCGCTTCAGCACCTCGCGCTGAGCGGGTTTAGGCTCGGCAAGAACGGTGTGCAGAGTCGTGACGATCGGCATGCTCAGTCGCCACAGCAGCGCCAGGATGTGACTGCCCGCGTCCCCGCCAAAAATCCCGAACTCATGCTGCAGACTGACCACCTCGAACTTTCGCGTATTCAGAAAGTCCGCGGCCTGCACATATTCTTCCAATTTGTCGTCATTGATCTGCAGCTGGACCGCACAGGGATATTCATAGGTGCGGCCAAAATCGGTCATCGCCACGATTCCAGTCTCGAGGTCGGGGCGCAGGCCCGCAATGGCCTGCTGCAGATCCGTGGTGAACGTGGCAATGCCGCAGCGGCGCGGAAGTGAATTGCCGATGAAGGCAAACCGGCTGGCTGGAGTCATCGTACCTCCCAAGTAAGGTGTACGGACGGGCCGGCTTAGGACGCGCGAGGATGGCTGCGAAACAAGACGGAGTGAGAGCAGGAGGCTAGGTCGATTTGCAGTCTACAGCACGCGGGGTCGGCGCAGTGTCGCGAATGAAAATCGATCATCCCGGGCGGCTGGCGAGGCCGCCTCCTACAGCCGAAACTCCGGATAACCGCTGCCTTTTCGGCAGTTATGGCGGGAGCGCCAATGCCGCAAAGCTCGGCTCGCGCTCAAAACCCGGACGCCAACGCAGGGACATCAGTGCAAAGACCAGCCCCAGGCCCGCCCCGGCGCCGACATCGATCAGCAGATGCTGCTTGATGGCCAGAGTCGAATACACGATCGCGGCAAACCAACCGACGTTGATGAGGCGCAGCTGGGTTGGTACCCGTATTAAACGCAGCACTTCGTCCACGCGAACTGCCGTGAAGACCGCAACCGCCACATGCATCGAGGGGCACGCGTTGCTGGATTCATCGATACGGTGCAGCATCTCGAAGCCCGGGAAGTTGGTGGCGGGCAGCACCAATCGGGGTACCTGAGTCGGCCAGAAATAGAATATCCCGAGGCCGCTGGCACACAGTCCGCACAGCCACAGCCCGTACACCGTGAACTCCCGAACGGTCCGCTGCAGGCCCGGACCGAAGCCTATGTATACCCATACCGAGACATAGGCGAGCAGCGCTGGCGCCTGGAATGGAATGCTCAGATCCAGCGCCGTTTGCGGCATCATGATGGGCGTATACGCCGGGTGCCGTTGCACCCAGAAGTAGGCGATGAAAAACAGCCCGGTGAGCAAGGTGGTCGAAATTGTGGTCCGGAAGAAGCCCTTGCCGATCCGGCTGATGAGCTCCACCGCCCACGGCGCCAGGTAGCCCGCCGCTGCAGATGAATATACCGACCTACGCACCGTCATGATTTCAGTGAACCCACTGACAATTTGTAGCAGGAAATCAGGATTTCGGCACAACAATCCGCGCCAGGCGGATTTATTTTTCCGGGAAGGAGACGCCTTCCCTGTGATTCCACGACTGTCGTCAGCAGCGGCGTCGTTGTGGTTGTTCTGTGCGGACGCCGGCCCGCACGGCGGCGCGCCCTACCAGATCAACAATTTGATTATTCTCACCCGGACAACCATGCACTCCTCGCGGGACGTCTACCTAGTGCATGGTCATCGGCGTAGGCGACATTCCGCCTACGTTTACCCCACCCAAACCGCCGGACCGCTGCACGTTCTGGATGTAGGTCTGAGCCCTGGCCTGTTGGGCGCGCCATTGCGCAGGCGTGAGGCAGACCGTATGCCGCTCCGTGCGCGAGCCCGTCGCCACGTCGTTGCGGCAATACAGCTCCTGGCCACTGATCACGACGCGCGTATAGCCCGCATAGTTCCCCCGCGTTCCGTGGAGTTCCGGCAAGGCACCGGGCAGAACATTTTGCGTGGCCGAGGCGTCACTTGGCGATGCAGCTGGCGCGCCGCGTGGTGGCGCGAGCGTAATCTGCACGGGCGCCGAGGAGATTTGCAGCGCACCCGAGGTCACCTGTGCCGGCGCCGAACTGGCTCGTGCCGCTGCGGGCACAGTCCCCGGCGCCTGCGCCGCACACGGAGCAGAGGCAGCAGCCGCCACGAGAATGATGGAACACGTGAGCGTTTTCATGCCGCCTCCCCGTTTCAGAGCGCTTCAGGGTACCACCGTTTAAACTATGGTCCTAATACTGGCAAATCCCCGCCAGCGCCCCTCCTTTGCCCCGCGAAGTGTTAGGAATCGCACAGTTTTCAAGGCGAAAACTGGGTTCTGACCAGCGAAGCTGCGAGACTTCCGGTGCCGCAAGGAGAGCGCCCCGTGACACCCCTAGTTGTCTGTGCCTTTGTCGTCATAGTCACCCTGGGTTATGGCGTCACCATCTATAACGGCCTCATCCGCGTGCGCAACGGAGTCAAACTCGCCTGGTCGAATATCGACGTGCTGCTGGTCCAGCGCCACGACGAACTGCCGAAACTGATCGAGGTCTGTAAGGGCTATATGCAACATGAGCGGGAGACTCTGGAGTGTGTCGCGCGCGCCCGTGCCAATGTGGAAGGTGCGCGCAGCGCCGGCAACATTGCCTCGGTGAGCGTTGCGGAAGGCGCGCTGCGCACCGGCCTGTCGAGCCTTTACGCCGTCGCCGAGCGCTATCCGGACCTCAAGGCCAACGATCTGTTCAAGAATCTGCAGATTCGCATCAGTGCGCTGGAGACCGCGATTGCCGATCGCCGCGAAATATACAACGACGCCGTCAATGCGCTGAATGTACGGCTCGAATCGTTTCCAGATTTACTGATTGCGCGCCCCTTTGCCTTCACGGCCGCGCCGATGCTCCAATTCAGCGCCGGTCAGACCAGTGATATCGATCTGAAACCCGTTTTCGGCGGCTAGCTATGGCTGCTCACCCGAGCGCAGCGTATTGGATTTTCGCGGCGCTGTGCGGGGTACTGGCCATTCTGGCCCTGCTCGCCTGCTTCTCGCGGCTGCGCCGCGACCGCTATATCGCCGACACCCCGCTCGTGCGCATCCGTTCGGCCGCTCAAGGCTACGTGCGGGTCGCCGGCATCGCCCGGTCACCCCCGGGCGAGACGATGCGCTCGCCGCTGACGGGCCGCGCCTGCGTGTGGTGGGACTACCGGGTCGAGGCCCGCGAGGAAAATGACAAGGGCGAAGCCAAGTACCGCACGATCGAGCAGGCCACGAGTGTCACCCCCTTCGTGCTGGAGGATGCGGATGGCGAATGCCTGATCGGTCCAGTCGGTGCTGAAGTGACGGCAACGTCCAATGAGCGCTGGTCCGGCATGTCACGGCATCCGAACGGAGCACCGCTGTCGCCCTCGATACTCGGCCTGGTCGGACAGGACGACTACCGCTTCCATGAGCGACTCATTGCGCCGGGGACGCCGCTGTCAGTACTGGGCGAACTGCGTTCGCACACCGAGTTCGGTGCGGTAGACCAGAAGACCCAGGAGCTTCTGGCGCAATGGAAACGCGACCAACCCGCACTATTGCGCCGCTTTGACCGGAATCATGATGGCCAGATCAGCGCGGACGAATGGGCCGCGGCACGGGATGTCGCGCACGCCGAGGCCGAGGCTACCGTGCTGCACTCACCCATCGAGCGTGTCGGCGTGGTCGGGCAATGCATACATCGCGAACCCTTCATTATTGCGCCGAGCGACGGTGAGCATCTGGTCCGGCGCGAACAGCGCAATGCGATCCTGCTGTTTAGCGCCAGCCTGCTGCTGGTGGGACTGGGTATCTGGGCGCTATCGAAGCTACCAGCCTGATTCCATCCGGAATGGCACCGTGGTCAGCACGGCTTCGATCTGGCGGATCTTGCCATCCTCGATCTTGAATACTTCGGCAATGTAGAACGTGATGGGTTGGCGGAAGGTCGGGCTCACGTCCACCTGCTGATGATCCAGCGTGCGTGAGAACTTCTCGTGTGTGCCATCGTGGTCGAAATAGCCCCAGCCAAATGCCAGGTTCCTGGTGCGATCCACGATAGCGAAGCGCCGCTCGCGGATGTTGGTGACAATGACGGAAAAGCCGGTGTCGAACTGCGACTTGCAGTCCATCCACTGCATCGAACCCTTGGGCGAATCGGTATTGTTTGCAGTGACCGTCCCGTTCTCGCGCCGCTGGCATAGCGGTGAAAACGGTACATTGGCTCCGCTCTTCTCATCGGCCATGCCAGTAAAATAGCTGTTGCCGATGTTCGCCAGCTGCGCACGGCTCAGGCGCTTATCCTGCGGCACCACCTGCGCCATCAGCGGATGGGGTTCCGTATTGCCCCTATTCGCCGCTCCCGGCGGCCCGGCACCCGGACCGGCACTGATGCTGCGATTGATCAGGGTCTCGATCTGGGAAATCTTCCGGTCGTGCTCCACCTTGATGCGCACGGCAAACCAGTTGTTGTTGCCGTTCTCGCTGATGCGACCCAGCAGGCCGACCTGCTCAGCCTCCTCGTCAATGACATCCAGGCGGTAGGTGGGCATGGCAGAGGCCGTCTGCCACAGGCCATCGCCGAGGTTCAGGCGCACCCCGTTTTCGGTGTACTTGAGGTTGCGGGACGCCGCCATTTTCGCCGCATCGTGGCTGACCAGCGCCTGCAGGTAGCTGTTCATCACCCCGGCCAGGCACTCCCGGTTGCAGACCGGTTCGGCGGCGCGCGCGCCGGCGGCCCCTATGGCCATTGCGGTCGCAAATCCGACGATCATCAATCTCATGGAAGCCCCCCCGTTCATGATTTCGTGGCGCGAGGCTATCCGTTCTCAATCGCGGCGTCGAGTCACCACGAATGCCTCGTCGTTGAACCACAGGCCGCCGTGTTTCTGCAGCACCTTTTGCGTGGCCGCAAGGTACGCGCCGTTGGTTACCACCGCATCGAGTCGTTCGTCCTCGATCTGATTGACGTAGATCGCGGCATTCCAGGCCGCAAACAGCGTCGAGGTGCCGATCCGGTCGCCGATCTCGGAGGGCAGCGTGTGCATTTCGTAGCGAAACACCGCCTTTTCATCGGGCAACGCGCTGAAATTGAACTCACGGGCATCGCGCCCCAGTTCGCGACGCAGGGTACTCAACAGCTCGTGGCGGCCGACCTCGAAGGGCCGCTCCTCGGGCCATAATTGCTGGATGATTTCCAATCCCGGATCGTGGCCGCAGGACTGGATGGCGAGCAGGCGCCCGCCCGCGGCCAGGCTGCGTGCCAGCGGTATGAGAATCTTCTGCACCTTGAAGTCGGCACCCATCCGCGCCCGCCACGGCTGGGAGGCAAGCACCAGGTCGTAATGTTCGAACAGCCGGCCTGGCTTCGGAATCACCGCGTCCAGCAGAAACTTGTGGTCCTCCCGATAGATCACCAGCACCGTCGGGCGCACGACCTTGGGATTGCCGGTCTTGGCGCTGGGGGTCGTCTGCCAGCCGCTGTCGAGGATGCTGCCCAGTTCCTCGATCTGTTCGGCATATTCGTGCGCCGTGGTTCCGGTCAGGCGCACTTCCTGCCAGTTCAGTGCCGCAGCCGCCTGCGCATCGCGCGGCATGAGGCGTGGCGCCTCGGCATAGTTGAGGTTCGTCACCACGAAGACCGTCGCGGGATGCTCGAACAGCCGGTCCGGGAGTTTCTCCAGCCCCAGTCGCACGTCTTCGAGGCTGATTTCCTTGGCGACCACGAATTGCGGAATGGTCGGAAACAGCCAGTGCGTGGCACGCATGACCCGGGTGATCACCGTGCCGTCGCCCATTCCCGCATCAAAAAGCCGCACGGCCGGCGGCGTCGGCCGCAGCAACGTCACCTCATGTGTCGCGCGATGCGCAATCGCCGATTTCTCATTGCAGCTGGTGACGAAGGCCAGGTACTTCTGGCGATTGTCGTAGAAGCGAAACGGCGGCGAGGAATCATCTGTCATGCCAACACCTGCGGGTTCAGAAATGATACTCGAGGTCGACGCCGTAACGTCGCGGTAATGCCCGCCACAGGAACCCGCCCGTGGAGAACTCCTCATTATAGATCTTATTGGTCAGGTTCTTGGACCAGGCCGTGACGGACCACCTGTCGGCCTCAAGACCCGCGCGCAGGTTGACCAGACTCACCGGATCGCGTGAGGTCACATTGTACGGGTCCCAGTAGGTGCGCCCGATTTCCTGATAGTCCAGACGAACGATGCCACTGAGTCCGTCACGAAACGGCTGACGGTACTGCGCACCGGCGTTGACCGTGTTCTTCGACACCAGCGGTGCCTGGTTGCCCACGACGCTCGGATCCTCCATATGGGTGATCCTGCTGTCGGTGTAACCGAAGCTGGCATACAGATCGAGCCGGTCCGTCGGCTTCGCCGTCAACTCCAGTTCGGCGCCCTTGTAGCGGGCGTCGAGATTGCCGAGATTCTGGGTCGATGTCGTCGAGTCGTAGAAGAAGAAATAACCATTGTGCGAATCGGTGTCGAAGACGCTCAGATTCGCCCGCACCCGGTGATCCAGGAACTCACTCTTGACACCTACTTCCGAGGTATCGTCAATTTCGGCCTGGAACAGATCATGAACGCCCTTTTGTCCGTCCGCCGCGGCAACGGCGCCGACACCGGTCTGATTGAAGCCGCCGCTGCGGAAGCCGCGGCTCCAGCCCCCGTAGAAGGTGAGATCGTCGAGGGGCTTGTAGCGCAAGGTCGCCTTCGGCTCGGCCGCGCCAAAGGTGGCGTCGCGCACCTCGCCGGTCGTGGCGGTCGGGTCGGGCAGGAACTGCTGTGGCGTGTCGGTAGTGTTCTGACGCTCGTCGCGGTCGTAGCGGATCGCCGCATCAATCTCCCACTGCGAGGTGATCTCCCAATTGAAGTCGGAGAATACCGCCCAGGCGTTGTTGCTCTGGGAGTCCGCGAGGAACGTGACATTGGTGTTGGTCGCGAATGGATTGGTCGGATCGACCAGCGGGGTGTAGTACACCGCCGGAACCCCTTCACCGCGATCCACCAGATTGCCCGTCGAGATGAAGCGGTCGGTGTGCACCAGATAGGCGCCCGCTATCCACGAGAAGCCGTCGGTCTTCAGGGACGTGAATCGAACCTCCTGGCTGTACGTCTTCTCATCGATGAACTGGCTCTGGCTCTCATCAAACGTTCCGCCCAGGGAACCGGGTACGAAAGTGAAGAAGTCGTTATAGGCGATGGAGGTGGTGATGGGGCGGAAATCGTAGGCATCCCCCGTGTCGATTTCCCGGGTGTGGTTGACGTCCGTCGTTGCCGTAATCGTCCCGTAATCCTGGTTGAAATCAAGCTTCAATGCCGCATCGGTGATGGCGCGGTGATCCCCGCCCAGATTGTTGGTCTGGATCGGACTGGTGACATTGTTTGCGTTCGGCGGCGTGGTGAAACTGCTGAAGACGTTTGCCTCGTCATTGCGTGGAATCACGTAGTAGTAGGCCGTGGTGTTCACCTGGTTGTACAAAAATCGGAAGTCCGCACTGAATGCATCGGCGGGCTTGAATACCAGCCGCAGGCGCGCGGAGTAGTCCTCCTCCGGATCGGCCTTTTTGTCCAGATAGGTATTCTCGAGGAAGCCATCGGTATTGTAGTAGTTCACCGATGCGCGGTACCGCAGCGTCCCGGCGCTGTCGATCGGACCGCTGACCGCAATCTGGCCCTTCTCGGATACGCCATTGCCGACACCGGCGAGGGCATTGCCCTCGAAATGGTCGGAGAGGTCCGCGGTCGTGATGATGATGGCGCCGCCGATGGCATCGCGACCGTACAGTGCGCCCTGCGGCCCCTTCAACACCTCGATCTGCTTGATATCAACCAGCTCCTGGTTGAACTCGTAGGGGTTGGTTTCCTCGACTCCGTCCACCACCACCGCGACCGAAGGCTCGCTGTTGCGCGCCTGCGAAATGCCGCGAATCGTAATGAAGGCGTTGCCGACGTTTTGCACCTCGACCAGCGACATGTTCGGCACCATCGCGATGAAATCGCGCGGGTTCTCGATTCCGGCAGCGTGAATGTCCTGGGCCGTAAAGGCATCCACGGCAATCGGCACGTCCTGAAAGGACTCGTTGCGCTTGCGTGCCGTGACCACGACTTCTTCAAGTTTTGTCGAGGTGTCGGCTGGCTCGGTGGCCGGTGTGCCTTGACCCATGGCGCGCGGGGTGACCGTCAGCAGCGCCGGCACGGCCACCAGGACCAGAAGCGGACAGAATCTGCGTATTGATGCAAACACATAACCCCCTACCAGTCGATTGTTTATTTTCGCATATCGAAAACTGCGTCGATATGCGAAACCATAGTGGCCTTTGCTTTGTATCAGCGTCAAGCACTGACGGCGGACGTAGACTTCGCAACTGTCTGAAGCCTTCATCGCAACACAGCATGACTGCAGGTCCGTCCGATCGTTATTTGGAGGTGGCAGGTGTCCGCCTGCGTTTCCGCGACGAGGGTCGCGGTGCGCCCGTCATCCTCTTGCATGGCTGGACATTCGATCTGGAGATGTGGGAGCCGCAGGTAGCCGCGCTGCGTGATGAATTTCGGCTGGTGCGCATCGATCGGCGTGGTCATGGATTATCCGGCGGAGTGCCGGGCAGCGAGCAGGATGCCGCGGATATCGCCAGCTTGTGCCGCCATCTGAGTTTGTCGTCCGTGGCGCTGCTCGGCATGTCGCAGGGAGCCCGTGCGGCGCTGCGGTTCGCCGCCCGGGCACCCGGGCAGGTCACGGCGCTGATCCTTGACGGTCCGCCGAACCTCGACAACCAGGCCGTTGATGAGGACGTGCCCATGCAACACTTCCGCGAGCTGGTCAGCAAGGCCGGCCTCGCGGCCTTTCGCCGCGAATGGAGCAAGCATGCGCTGGTGCAGCTGTGCACGGAGGACGCCGCGCTGCAAACACAGGTGCACGCGATGATCGCGCGCTATCCGGGGCGTGAGTTGCTTGATCCCGCTACCGCCGGGACTGCCACCGCGCCCTGGTCCCTGCCTGTGATCCGCGCCCCGACGCTGGTGCTGAGCGGGGCCTACGACCTGCCGAGCCGGCTGCAGTCGGCACGGAATCTGTGTGCCCAACTGCCGGCCGCCGAGCATGTCATCCTCCCGGATGCGGGCCATCTGATCAATCTTGACCAACCGGCCCTCTACAGCAAACTGTGCCGGGCGTTTCTCATGCGACACGGCCAGCGGCCGCACCGTGACTCATTGACCGCCGAGTGAACTTGGGCCGATGATGCCGCGTATAACAATTCGCACTAGGGGGAAACATGGCTACTGAGAAGACCTGGGATGTCGCCTACGAATGGAAGGCGATTCTGATCATGAGCCTTGCTTTCGGCCTGGTGGGTATCGACCGATTTATTTTGCCGCCGCTGTTCCCGGCGATGATGCAGGACCTGCACGTCAACTATCAGGACCTCGGCAACCTGGTCGGCGTACTCGGTGTCGCCTGGGGCGTCTCGGCCATTGCCGTCGGCAGCCTGTCCGATCGACTCGGGCGGCGCAACGTACTGGTGCCCGCCGTCGTGATTTTTTCGCTGCTCTCGGTGCTCAGCGGCATGGCGACCGGCCTGATGAGCCTGCTGGTCATCCGCGCGGTCATGGGTGTGTTCGAAGGACCGGTCGCATCGACCGGGGTCGCAGTCGCCGTGGAGGCTTCGCATCCGGCGCGCCGCGGCATGAACAATGGCATTTTCCAGTGCACCGTTTCGCTGTTCGGCAGCGGCTTTGGCCCCATCCTTGCCACCCAGCTGCTGTTGATCACGACCTGGCGCCATGTGTTCTGGATCGTGGGCCTGCCGGGTCTGATCGTCGCGGTCATCCTCTGGTTCGTGATTCGCGAGCCCGCAACCCTGCATGCCCAGCGCGGCACCGTGACCCCCACGCGTGCGCCCCTGTCGCAGCTGTTCAAGCACCGCAATGTGCCCCTGGCAATGGTGACCCTGCTGTGTGCGATGACGGGGATTTTCGTGCTCTCGGCGGTGATGCCGAACTACCTGGTCGACTACGTCAAGTTGACCAGCACGCAGATGGGCATCATCACCTCCGCCATTGGCTTCGGCGGCGCACTGGGCCAATTCGGGCTCCTCACCGTGTCCGACTACATTGGCCGCCGTCCCGCGACCGTGCTGTCCTTCATCATCGCGGCGGTGTTTCTGTGGCTGTTCATCCACGCCGGCTCGAGCCTGCCGGTGCTGTTTGCGCTGTTGTTCGTGGCCGCAATGTTTAACTTTGGAGCCTTGGCGATTCTGGCCGGTCCGATTCCGGCCGAAGCCGCGCCGGTGGGCCTGGTGGCCTCGGCCGCCGGGCTCGTCATCGGCGCCGGAGAAATCTTCGGCGGCGGCGCGGCACCGTCGATCGCCGGTGCCATCGCGCAGCATTCGGGCATTCAGTACACGCTGTACTTCGCGCTGTGCGGTCAGCTGCTGGGACTGGTGCTCGCTCTGTTCCTGCGCGAGACGGCTCCGCGGCGCACACGCAATGCCGCCGCGGAACACGTTTCAGCGCTGGACCGCGCTGCTACCACCACCATTACCTAGGGAAGCTCTGAATAGGGTGCTGTTGGAGCGGGATTTGAACGGATGATCATGGGTTTAGGTGGCAAGATCGGTGGATGCGAGGCGGTGCAGGCCAGTTCTGGCCGGCCCGAGTGCTTGTTTCGGCGATCTGCATCG
>DATHOA010000011.1:0-23995 GCA_035485475.1 Steroidobacteraceae bacterium
CCAATAAAGATAGAAAAACCAGATCGGATCGGTAAGAAATTTGGCCGCCGCGAACGCCCAAGTCTGTTTATAGCCGAACAGCGCCTTCCACGGAATCGTTTCCGCCGGTTCTGCGGCATCGCCTTTTATGTACTGGAGTTCCGCGGGACTGACGCGCGGATGATCCTCGGGGCTGCGATACCGCGCCAGCCACCAGACGATCCACGCTGCGCCGAAGATTCCGGTGGACAGGAAAGCAGCGCGCCACCCGAATTTTAGCGTAATCCAAGGTATTACGAGCGGCGCGAAGATAGCTCCGACGTTCACTCCGGAATTCAAAATGCCCGTGGCCATCGAACGCTCGCGCTGCGGAAACCACTCCGCCGTGGTTTTAATGGCTGCGGGGAATCCGCCGGACTCGCCAAGTCCAAGAAAAAAACGCGCCACGCCAAACCCAAACGCCGAAGCCGCCAGCGCGTGCGCCATGGATGCGACGCTCCAAAATGCCATAACGATGGCGTAGCCGATCCGGCAGCCCAGCTTGTCAATCATTCGTCCGGCAATGACGAGTCCAATCGCATAGGCCAATTGAAACGCCCCGACGATGTATCCGTATTGCGCTTCCGTCCAGCCGATAGAATGCTGCAGCGTGCCCGCAAGTAACCCGAGCACCTGACGATCCAGGTAGTTGATGGACGCGGCGAAAAAAAGCATCGCGGAGATGGTCCAGCGCACCCCGGTCATCGGAGAACCCAAAGAATTCGGGGCAAGCCCGAAATTTTGCGCGTCAGCTGTCGGTTGGTCCTGCGGAGTCAGTTGCCCTGATGAGGAATCAATAGAGCTATTCATTGCGAGAAGCGCTCGCCCGCCAATCCCGGCAAGTGATATGCGTATTGCGTCTCGCGAGAATTTTCCATGCCCGCTATGCTCCCATTTCTAGAGCCGGTAAGCTTTTCGTGCCAAGCCGTAAGCGAGATCGGAAGCAATTTCGTGTGCTTCATCCTCGTCGAGACGGTGTTCAGCGACAAGCCGCGCCAGAAACGAGCAATCGACTCGCCGCGCCACATCATGCCTTGCCGGTATCGAAAGAAACGCGCGCGTGTCGTCATTGAAACCAACGGTATTGTAGAAGCCGGCCGTCTCGGTGATCTGCTCGCGGTAGCGGCGCATGCCCTCCGGGCTGTCGTGGAACCACCAGGCCGGTCCGACCTTCAGGGCCGGGTAGTGGCCCGCGAGGGGCGCGAGTTCGCGCGCATACGTGGACTCATCGAGTGTGAAAACAATGAACGTCAGTCGCGGATCGTTGCCGTAGCGGTTCAGCAGCGGGCGCAGCGCGCGGACGTAATCGGTTGCACAGGGAATGTCGGCACCCCGGTCGCGGCCATAGCGCCGGAACAGTTCGGCGTTGTGATTGCGAAACGACCCGGGGTGCAGCTGCATCACCAGGCCGTCTTCGATGGCCATGCCCGCCATGACGGTGAGCATGTGCGCGCGGAACAACTCGGCATCCGCCGGGGAGCAGGTCGCAGCAGTCACGCGCTGGAACAGGGCCGTGGCCTCGCCCTCGGCCAGATCGGCCGTCTGCGCCGTGGCATGTCCGTGATCGGTGGACGTGGCGCCCATCGAGGCGAAGTAGGCGCGACGATTGCGCAAGGCGGCAAGATATCCTGCGTACGTGCCGGTGTCCTCCCGCGTCAGGGCGCCAAGCTGGCGCAGTTGCTCGTGGAAGCCTTCAAACTGCGGGTCAATCACCGGATCGGGTCGGAACGCCGTGATCACCCGGCCTTTCCAACCGCTGGCGCGGATCGCCTGGTGGTGCAGCAGCGGGTCGGTTGGCGATTCCGTCGTGGCCAGCACTTCGATATTGAAGCGCTCAAACAGAGCCCGCGGGCGATACGCGGGCAGCGCAAGCTGCTCATTGATGGTGTCGAAATACAGATCCGCGGTGGCGGCCTCGAGCCTCAGCCGCAGTCCGAATACCTCGCTGAACACCCAGTTCAGCCACATGCGTGACGGCGTCGCGCGAAACAGCTGGTAATGATCCGCGAACACCTGCCAGGCTGCACGCGGATCGTTGGTCGCGTCCGGCCCAATCCCCAGGCGATCGAGCGATATGCCCTGGCTGTACAACATCCTCAGCACATAGTGATCCGGTTGCAGCAGCAGCTCGGTGGCGCCGGCGAAGGCCGCGTTGTCGGCGAACCAGGCCGGATCGGTATGTCCATGTGGACTGATGATGGGCAGCCGCGCCACATGTTCGTAAAGCTGGCGAGTCAGCGCTCGCACCGCCGGTTGCGACGGGAACAGTCTGTCGGCATGCAGTTGCAGCGATCGGGGCATGGTAGTCACCAGTTGTACATCGTGCCGTCTTCAAGCCTGTTCACCGGCAGGTACGCCGGCTTGTAGGGCTGCGTGGCGGCAAGGGCCTCATCGATGTCCACCCCCAGACCGGGGGCATCTCCGGGGTGCATGTAGCCGTCCTCGATCCGGTAGTGATGCGGAAAGGCGCGCAGCGCCTCGGGCGTATGGCCCATGTGCTCCTGCACGCCGAAGTTCGGTACCGCAAGATCAAAGTGCAGCGCCGCAGCCATGCACACCGGCGACAGATCGGTTGCCCCGTGAAACCCCGTGCGTACATTGTGCAGATCGGCGAAGCTTGCGATGCGACGCAAATGCGTGATACCGCCGGCGTGCACGATGGTGGCGCGGATGTAGTCGATGAGCTGCTCTTCAATGAGCTGCTTGCAGTCCCAGATCGAATTGAAAACCTCGCCGACGGCCAGGGGAGTCGTACTGTGTTGGCGGATGAGACGGAAGTTCGCCTGGTTGTCCGCCGCTACGGCATCTTCGACCCAGAAGGGCCGATACGGTTCGAGGTCCTTGCACAGCCGTGCGGCCTCGATGGGCGTGAGGCGATGGTGCACATCATGCAGCAGGTGGACCTCCGGCCCCAGGGCTTCGCGCGCCGCCGCGAACAACGGCGCTACCGAGGGCAGGTACTTGACCGTAGACCATTGCGTTTCCTGCGGCAGCGCGGCGTTTGCCGGTTCGTAGGGACCTTTATCCTGCGTGACACCGTAGGTCTTGGCCAGGCCCGGCACGCCGGCTTGCAGACGGATGGCCCGATACCCGGCGGCGCGGTATTTGAGCGCCTGCTGGACCGTGTCCGCGATCGTTGCGCCGTTGGCATGCGCGTAGACCATGACCCCGTCGCGACTTGCGCCACCGAGCAGCTGGTACAGCGGCAGGCCGGCGATCTTGCCCTTGATGTCCCACAGCGCCATGTCGACGGCAGCGATCGCCGACATCGTCACGGGGCCGCGCCGCCAGTAGGCGCCGCGGTACAGGTACTGCCAGGTGTCCTCGATGCGATGCGCATCCCGGCCGATCAGGCACGGCACCACATGGTCTTCGAGATAGCTGCGCACCGCCAGCTCACGCCCATTGAGCGTGGCATCGCCGACTCCCGTCACGCCATCATCCGTAACGATTTTCAGCGTGACGAAATTTCGGCCCGGGCAACTGACAATGACGCGTGCTTCCCTGATTATCGGCATGGCCGATTCCCCTTGTGTTTGGCCCTTGGGCGCGCGGAGTATTGTGCATGATTTTTCGCCCCGTTCTGACAGTCCGATGCGCGCTGCTGGCAATCATGGCCGTGGTCAGCGTAGCGCAAGCTGCCGACGCGCTGGCCGAGGACGGCTACCAGCTGTGGCTGCGGTATACGCCCGTTGCGGGTGCGGCGCGCGACGCGGCTGCCGCACGGGCCACGGGCATCGTGGCGCTGGGGGATTCGCCGGTGGTGCGGGCCGCCGTCGCTGAGCTTGATTCCGGGCTGACCGGCATGCTGGGAGGCGCGCGCGGCAGGTCGACTGTGGTGGCCGACGGCAGCATCGTGCTGGGCACCCCGACCCAGTCGCCCGAAGTCGCGGCGCGCGCCGGCGCCTTGCGGCTCGTCGCGGCCGGTGCGGAAGGATTCGTCGTGCAGTCGACCCGTTGGCAGGGTCATGCGGTGACGCTGATTGCCGCGAACCGCGATGTGGGGTTGCTGTACGGAGCCTTTCGCCTGCTGGCGCTGATGCAGCGGCACGAGCCGCTCACAACGCTTGATGTGCATGACGCGCCACATCTGAAATTGCGCGTGCTCGATCACTGGGACAACCCCGATCGCAGCATCGAGCGCGGCTACGCGGGGCAGTCCATCTGGGATTTCTGGCGCCTGCCGGGCTACCTCGATCCGCGCTATACGGACTACGCGCGCGCGGATGCGTCGGTGGGCATCAATGGCGTGGTGTTCAACAATGTCAGCGCCAGTTCGGTGTACCTGACCCCGCGCTGGATCGCCAAAGTCGCCGCGCTCGCGGCGGTAATGCGGCCCTACGGGATTCGCGTCTATCTGTCCGTGCTGTTCAACAGCTCCCTGGATCTTGGCGAAACCAAGAGCGGTGATCCGCGCGATCCGGCCGTGATTGCCTGGTGGCACGCCAAGGCCGACGAAATCTATCGCGCGATTCCGGATTTCGGCGGCTTTCTGGTCAAGGCCGATAGCGAGGGGCAGCCCGGTCCGCGCGACTATCACCTCACCCAGGCGCAGGGTGCAAACATGATCGCCGGCGCGCTGGCGCCGCACGGCGGCGTACTGATGTGGCGCGCGTTCATCTACGCCACGCAGGACGCCCAGGACCGAGTCCGTCAGGCCTACCGTGAGTTCAAGCCGCTGGACGGTCAGTTCGCGCCCAATGTGCTGGTGCAGATCAAGAACGGACCCTTGGATTTCCAGCCGCGCGAGCCGGTGCACCCGCTGTTCGGCGCCATGCCCAGGACCAACGAAATGCTCGAAGTGCAGCTGACCAAGGAGTACCTGGGGTTCTCCACCCATCTGGTGTACCTGGGGGCACTGTTTTCGGAAGTGCTGCAATGGGATACGTTCGCGCACGGCGCAGGCTCGACGGTCGCGCACGTCATTGACGGGTCGCTGGACGGGCACACGCTCACCGGCATGGCGGGCGTTTCGAACGTCGGCACCGACCGGGACTGGGCCGGCTCGATCTTTGATCAGGCCGACTGGTATGCGTTCGGCCGCCTTGCCTGGGACCCTGAAGGGGACCCGAAGCAGATCGCATCCGATTGGGTGCGCATGACTTTTTCCAATGATCCGGCGCTGGTCGCCCCGGTCGTGAACATGATGCTGCGCTCGCGCGAGGCGGTCGTGGATTACATGACGCCCCTGGGGCTGGCCCACATCATGGCAACGGGGCATCACTATGGTCCGGGTCCGTGGATCAGCAATCTCAGTCGGCCGGAATGGAACCCGGTGTACTACCACCACGCCGACGCTAACGGGATCGGGTTTGATCGCACGGCGACCGGCAGTGATGCCCTGGCCGACTACGCGCCCGAGGTAGCACGGCGGCTGGCGGATACCACGGCCGATGACCTGAAGTATCTGCTGTGGTTTCACCATCTGCGCTGGAGCGATCATCTGGTCAGCGGTCGAACCGTTTGGGATGAGTTGACCTTCCGCTACAGCCGCGGCGTCAGTACCGTGCGCGGCATGGCCAGTAGCTGGGATTCACTCAAGTCGCGCATCGATCCGCAGCGGTTCTACGAAACGGCCGCGTTCCTGGGCGAGCAGCAGGCCGAAGCGCAATGGTGGCGCGATGCCTGCATCGCGTATTTCGCGAGCCAATCCAAATTGCCACTGGCGGCGGGGATCGCGGCTCCCGAGCACCCGCTGGCCTGGTACGAGGAGCAGGTCTATCGCTACGCGCCCGGCCGTTCGCAGCCCGATCCCGACCATGGGGTTGCACATTGAACACTGCCAGCGCGCTGCCCAGGCTGAGCGAGGACGCAATCGAGCGCTTGCCGCCGGCGGTGCGGCGCCCGAGCTACGAGCTGGCGCAGCGCCGTGGCATCGTGCACCTGGGAGTCGGCGCCTTTCACCGTGCCCATCAGGCCGTCTACACCGATGATGCCATGGCCGCCGGCGCGCGCGACTGGGGCATCACCGGGGTGTCACTGCGCGGCACGCAGGTGCGCGACCAGCTGCAACCCCAGGATGGCCTGTACACCGTCACGCAGTCGGGCAATGCAGGCCAGCAGATCCGTCTCATCGGCGCCGTCCGGCAGATGCTGGTGGCGCCCGAGGACCCCCACGCCGTGATTGAAGCGCTGGCTGCCGCCGACACGCGCATCGTCAGTCTCACGCTCACCGAGAAAGGCTATCACCGGCAGCCGGATCTATCGCTCGATTGGGCCGCGGCGCCGGTGGCGCTGGACCTCCAAGGTGGTGCGCACAGCCTGTACGGTCTGCTGGCGCGCGCCTGCGCGCTGCGGCGCCGGCGCGGCCTGCCGGGTGTGACGCTGCTCAGTTGCGACAATCTGGCGGACAACGGGCCGCAACTGGAGCGGCTGTTGCTGCAGTTCCTGGAGCGCCTCGATCCGGCGACAGCCGCGTGGGTGCGCCGCGAATGTTCCTGCCCGGCCACCATGGTCGATCGCATCGTGCCCGCCACGACCGTCGCGGACCTCGAGCACTTGGACCGTCAGCTCGGAGTGCATGATGCCGCGGCCGTGATGACCGAGCCCTTCCGCCAATGGGTGATTGAAGATCGATTCGCCGGACCGCGGCCGCCCTGGGAAGTCGGCGGCGCGCAATGGGTGAGTCAGGTCGGCCCCTACGAGACGGCCAAACTGCGTATGCTCAACGGTGCGCATTCGGCACTGGCCTATATCGGCCTGGCGCGCGGCCATGAGCTGGTCGCGCAGGCCATCGCCGATCCGTCGCTGGCCGTCCTGATCAATGTCCTGATGCGCGCGGAGGCCGCGCGCAGTTTCACGCCGGCGCCGCAGCAGGACCTGGAGACCTACGCGGATCTGTTGCTCGCGCGTTTCGCCAACGTGGCGCGCCCGCATCGGCTGCGGCAGATCGCCATGGATGGATCGCAGAAGATTCCGCAGCGCTGGCTGGACACCCTGCGCAGCGCGCAGTCACAGGGGCGGCGCTGCGACGCCTTGCTGCAAGCCCTCGGCGCATGGATTGCCTATGTGCGCGGTGACCGCTTCACGGTGGAGGATCCGGCCGCGCCGGAGCTGGCGCAATTGTGGCGCGAGCAGGGCGTGTCGGGCATTGCCGGGGCGCTGTTCGGCCCCGGCGGACGCTTCCCGCAGTGGACTGCTTCGGCCGCCGAGCTTGCGACGCTCACGATGAACGTGCAGGCATATCTCGCGCATTAGCCGCGCATATGCTCGAGCTCCACGCCCTTGGTCTCATTGACCATGCCGCGCACGAAGAAGAACGACACCAGGGCGGACAGTGCGTAGAAGCCGTAGGTCACTACGAGGCCCAATGAGGCGGCCATCACCGGGAAGCTGACGGTTATCCCGTAATTTGCGATCCATTGCGCGAAGCCTGCCACCGCCAGCCCCGAACCGCGGATCTGGTTGGGGAACATTTCCCCCAGCAGTATCCACATCACCGGTCCCCAGCTCAGATTGAAGAAGATCACATAGAGATTGGCGCTGACCAGCGCCACGAGGCCGGCCGGATGGGACAGCTGCAGGGTGCCGTTTACCAGCGAGCCGGTGGCAAACGAGGCGGCAATCGCGCTCAGTGTCACCGCCATGCCGATCGATCCTACGATGAGCAGCGGTTTGCGCCCGATCCGGTCGACGGTGAAGATTGTGAAGATGCATGCCGCGATGGACAGCACGCCGGTGATGACATTGAACAGCAGGGAGTCGGCCTCGCTGAAGCCCACCGATTCCCACAGCACCGTGCCGTAGTAGAAAATGATGTTGATGCCCACGAGCTGCTGGAAGACCGCAAGACCGATGCCCACCCACACGATGCGCCGGACCTTGCCGGCGCTGTCGAGCAGGTCCGACAGCTTGGGTCGGTGGTGATCGGCCGCCAGCGACTGGGCAATTTCACTGACTTTGCGCTTGGCTTCCTCGACGCCGAAAATCCGGGCCAGTACCTTCTCGGCGTGTGCCAGGCGACCGCGCGAGACCAGGAACCGCGGGCTCTCCGGGATGATCAGCAGCATGATCAGGAACCCTGCAGCCGGGATGACCTGCATCCAGAACATCCAGCGCCAGGCCGGATAACCCAGCCACAGCGTTGCGGTGGAGCCGCCGGACACCTTGGCCAGAACGTAGTTGGCCAGAAAGGCACCGGTCAGGCCGATGATGATCATGACCTGTTGCAGACTGGCCAGCTTGCCGCGCGAGCGCGCCGGGGTGACCTCGCTGATATAGGCCGGACACAGCACACTGGCGGCACCGACGCCCAGGCCACCGATGAACCGCGCGATGATGAATATGACGGAGGTGGGCGCATCGCCCGCCGCGAGCGCGCTGACGACGAAGAAGATGGCGGCGATGATCATGACGGTGCGCCGACCAATCAGATCGGCGAGTCTTCCGGCGATGAAGGCGCCGAATGCGCAGCCGACCAGCAGGGCGGCGACCAGGAATCCGGTTTCAAATTTGGTCAGCGAGAAGGCCTGCTGCAGGCCATCCTGGGTGCCATTGATGACACCGCTGTCATAGCCGAACATGAAGCCGCCGATGGTCGCGACCGCCACGATGGCGAACACAAACATCATGTTGGCCGGCGCCGTATCGGCATAGCCGGGCGTCACATCGTTGGAGCTCGCATGCATGTACTTCCCCCTCGCGTTCTTATTAGGTCAGGCGTGAGTTTACGCCACCGTCAATCCCAGTATTATGCCGATCGTCCGCGGTTGAGTTGTCATCGCTGGGAGCTTGCGGCATGGTAGCGCTACCAAGTACACTTGGCAAACCAGTTGAGAGGAGGGGGTCTCATGGTGCTTCGGAACGGGGACACCCTCGTAACTGTCGATGCAGCTCATGGCGGCGCGATTCGCGAGTTCAGCTGGCGTGGCCGCGCCGTGCTGCGCCCGACCGCAGCAGCTGACGACACTGATCCTTTTTCGCTGGCGTGTTTTCCTCTGGTGCCATACGCCAACCGCATTGCGCAGGGCCGATTTACCTTTGGCGGTCGCGATGTGCAGTTGCGGCGCAACTGGGACCGCGATCCCCATCCCCTGCACGGACAGGGCTGGCGCGCGGCGTGGAGTGTCGAGCAGGCATCCGCGGCGCGGGCGATGCTGGTTTTTTGCGGGGGCGGCGATGAGTGGCCGTGGCGCTATCGGGCCGTACAGGAGCTGACGGTGCTGGCCAATGGTCTGGAAATCACCCTGTCGGTGGAGAATCAGTCGCAGGACACCATGCCGGCGATGCTTGGCCTGCATCCCTACTTTCCACAGGCGGCCGTGGCCACGCTTGAAGCCCGGACGGGCACAGTGTGGCAGTCGGACGCACAGGCGCTGCCGGTGGACGAAGTCAGAACGCCGGTGGAGTGGTCGTTCGATGCGCCGCGCCGCGTCGCGCAAGTGCGACTGGATCATTGCTTTGATCATTGGGACGGCACGGCGACGGTGCGCTGGCCGGATCGGGTCGTTAAGATGAGCGCCTCGGGTGCCCGCGCGCTGCACGTGTACACACCGGCCGGCAAGGATTTCTTCTGTCTTGAGCCGCAGACGGCAGCCGCCGGCGCATTGAATCGGGCAGATGGTGCCGTGGCGAAACTGGCACCGGGTGAACGCCTGGAACTGGGCGTGAGATTTTCAGTGGAACAGATCTGACATGTATTTGGGAATCGACCTCGGGACCTCCAGCGTCAAAGCCGTGATCGTGGATGACGGCGAGGTGGTCGTGGCACAGGCCAGTGCGCCGCTCACGGTCTCGCGCCCGCATCCGCTGTTTTCGGAGCAGGACGCGGGCGACTGGTGGAGCGCGGCGGTCCACGCCATTCTGCAATTACCGGTTTCGGTGCGCGCATCAGTGCGGGCCATCGGCCTGTCCGGCCAGATGCACGGGGCAACGCTCCTTGACAGCGCGGATGTGCCGCTGCGGCCCGCCATTCTCTGGAACGATGGTCGCTCCGGCGCGCAGTGTGTGGAGCTGGAACGACGTGAGCCACAGTCGCGCACCATTACCGGCAATATCATGATGCCCGGTTTCACCGCCCCGAAGGTGCTATGGGTTGCGCAGCACGAGCCTGCGCTGTTCGCGCGCACCGCGACGGTGCTGCTGCCGAAGGATTTTCTGCGCCTGAAGCTCACCGGTGAGCGGGTGAGCGACATGTCGGACGCCTCGGGTACGGGCTGGCTGGACGTGGCGCGCCGGGATTGGTCCGATGCCATGCTGGCCGCCACCGGACTGTCGCGCGCCAACATGCCGCGGCTGGTCGAAGGCAACGCACAATCCGGGCAGCTCACGGCGCAGGCGGCGCAGTTGCTGGGCATGAATCGCGTGCCCGTGGCCGGCGGCGGCGGAGACAACGCGGCCAGCGCGGTGGGCATGGGCGTCATTGCACCCGGACAGTCATTCTTGTCGCTGGGCACTTCCGGTGTGCTGTTCGTGGTGACCGATCGCTTTCGACCCAATCCGCAGCGCGCCGCCCACGCCTTTTGCCATGCCCTGCCCGGATGCTGGCACCAGATGGCGGTGCTGCTGTCCGCCGCAAGCGCGCTGGACTGGGTGGCGCAGCTGCTGGGTGCGACCGATCTGCCGCAGCTGGTTGAGTCGGCGCAGGCACGGGACCTGAGCGTTGCTTCGCCGTACTTCCTACCCTATCTGTCCGGGGAGCGAACGCCGCACAATGATCCGCATGCACGTGGCGTGTTCTTCGGCCTCGAGCATGGCACCGCGCCGGCCGATCTGGTTGCGGCCGTGATGGAGGGCGTGGCCCTGGCGTTTGCCGACGGCCTGGACGTGCTGCTCGAAGCCGGCGGTCGTGTCGATGAAATCAGCATGACGGGGGGCGGCGCGCGCCTGGGCTACTGGGGACAGCTGCTCGCCGCAGCGCTGAACCGTCCGCTGACCTACCGGGCCGGCAGCGAGATCGGCGCGGCACTCGGTGCCGCGCGGCTGGCGCGCATGGCCGCAACGGGCGAATCCCCCGCAGCGGTGTGCCGGCTGCCGCCCATCGTGCGGGTCGTCCAGCCTGATCCACAACTTGCCGCATTGCTGGCGCAGCGTCGCGGCCACTTCATGCGACTGTACCGCGACCTTCGCAATGCCTTTCAGGAGTCCGCAGGATGAGCATTTTCTCTGACATTGAACCCATTCGCTTCGAAGGTCCCGAGACCCGCAATGAGCTGGCCTTTCGGGTCTATGACAAGAACCGCGTGGTGCTCGGCAAGCGCCTGGAGGAGTGGTTGAAGGTTGCCGTGTGTTATTGGCACTCATTCAACTGGCCCGGCACTGACATCTTCGGCGGTGGCGCTCTGCCGCGACCGTGGCTCGGCCCAACGATCACGCAGGCAATGGCCGACGACAAGCTTGATGCGGCGTTTGATTTCCTCTCCCGTCTCGGTGTCCCGTACTTCACCTTCCATGATGTCGATGTCATGGCCACGGCGACCACGATCAAGGATCACAACAGCAACCTGCGACGCATCGAGGCGGCGATCGCGAAGAAGATGGCGGCCACGGGCATCAAGCTGCTGTGGGGCACCGCCAATGTTTTCAGTCATCCGCGCTACGCGGGTGGCGCCTCGACCAGCCCGAGCCCGGAGGTGTTTGCGTGGGCTGCGGCGCAGGTGCGGGCAGCGTTGGAGACGACGCATCGGCTGGGGGGTGACAACTACGTGCTGTGGGGTGGCCGCGAAGGCTATGACTCGCTGCTGAATACTGAACTGGGACGGGAACTTGATCAGTACGGCCGTTTCCTGTCGATGGTGGTCGATCACAAGCACCGCATCGGCTTCAAGGGAACGATACTCATCGAGCCGAAACCGTTCGAGCCCACCAAGCATCAGTACGATCATGATTCGGCCGCCGTGTTCGCCTTCCTCGAGAAGTACGGCCTGACCAAAGAGGTGAAGGTGAATATCGAGGTCAACCACGCGACTCTCGCGGGCCTGGATTTCGAGCATGAAATCGCCATCGCGCGCGCGTATGGCATCTTCGGTTCCATCGACATGAATCGCGGGGATCCGCGCAATGGCTGGGACACCGATCAGTTTCCGAACAATGCGCAGGAGCTGGTGCCCGCCGTCATGCAGCTGATCGAGGATGGCGGATTTGGTACCGGAGGCTTCAACTTCGATGCCAAGCTGCGGCGCCAGTCCGTGGATCCGCATGACCTGTACCTCGCCCATATTGGTGGCATTGATACCATCGCGCGCGCATTTTTGGCCGCGGCGGATTTGGTCAGCAGCGGCGCACTGAAGCAGTTGCGACAGCAGCGCTACCGGGCCTGGGACAGCGACCTGGGACGGCGGGTGATGAAGGGCGACTTCACCCTGGCGGCATTGGCCGATCATGCCGCCGAGCACAACTTCGATCCGCGCATCCCATCCGGCCGCCAGGAACTCGCCGAGAGCGTCATCGCACGACACTGCAAGTACTGAGGCCATGACCGGCAGCAGCTCAGCACGCGCCGTGCATTTCGGATGGGTCCTGCTGGCGGTGTTGCCGGTGGGCACCGCCGCAGCGGACACGCCGCCTTACCTGGATCCCGCAGTGCCGGTTGCACAGCGCGTCGCTGACCTGGTCGGGCGCATGACGCTGCCGGAGAAGCTCTCCCAGCTCAACAACGACGCGCGTGCCATTCCGCGTCTGCAGGTACCCGGCTACAACTACTGGAATGAGGCGCTGCATGGCGTGGCGCGCGATGGTATCGCCACGGTGTATCCGCAGGCGATCGGCATCGCGGCGACGTTCGACACCCCCCTGGTCAAACAGATGGGAACGCAGATCGCCCAGGAGGCGCGCGCGAAGTACGACCTGGCCGCGCGCAGCGGCTCCGTGAAGCTGTACCAGGGTCTGAGTTTCTTCTCACCGAATATCAATATATTTCGGGACCCGCGCTGGGGACGGGGGCAGGAGACCTATGGCGAGGATCCGTTCCTGACGGGGCAGACGGCCGTGGCCTTCATCACCGGCATGCAGGGCCCGGATCGCGCGCACCTGGTCGTTTCGACCACGGCCAAGCATTTCGCCGTGCACAGTGGCCCGGAACCCCTGCGCCATGGATTCGACGCCAAGGCCTCGCCGCACGATCTGGCCGATACCTATCTGGCGGCGTTTCGCGCCGCCGTGGTCGAAGGTCATGTCGCATCGGTGATGTGCGTGTACAACGCCGTCAATGGCGTTCCCGGCTGCGCCAGTTCGTTCCTGCTGCAGAAGACGTTGCGTGACACCTGGGGCTTCAAGGGCTTCGTCGTCTCCGATTGCAATGCCGTGAACGACATCCATGGCGGCCATCACTATGTGGACAGTGAAGCGGCCGCGGCGGGAGCCGCACTCAAGGCCGGCATGGACAATGAATGCACCGTCAAGTTCGGTGCACACGATGAGGATTACACCAAGTACGGTGATGCGTTGAGCCAAGGGCTGATTACGCAGGCGCAAATCGACCAGGCGCTGCGGCGCGCCCTCACCGTGCGCTTTGAACTGGGCATGTTCGATCCGCCCGCTGCGGCACGGGCGGTGCCTGCCACGGCCGTGGACAGCGCCGCGCATCGACGCACGGCCTTGCAGCTCGCGCGCGAGAGCATCGTGCTGCTGAAGAACAATGGCATTCTGCCGCTGACGCATGCACCCCGCAGGATTGCCGTCATCGGGCCACTGGCCGACAGCGTGCGCATGCTGGAGGGCAACTACAACGGCACGGCGTCGCATGTGACCACGCTCATCGATGGCATCCGCCAACAATTCCCGGATTCGCAGATCGTCTTTGAACCCGGCACGGTGCAGTTCCTGCGTGAACCCGTACCGGTGCCGACGGCCGCGCTGACCAGCGACGATGGCAAACCCGGGCTGACGCTGCGCTATTTCGCCACGGCGGACTACAACGGCACACCGTCACTGACGCGTGTCGAGCCCACCGCGAGCCTGGACCGCAGTGGCGATGCGGGTACGCAGTTCGCGCGCTGGCACGGCTGGCTGACGCCTGCGCAGTCCGGCGATTACACCCTTGGCGTGCCCGGCGGCCGCAACCGCCTCTTTTTGGACGGCAGGCTCCTGATCGACAGCGCGCAACGCGGCACTGGCCAGCCGGGTTTTGCGCAGCTGCATCTGACACAGGGCCAGCGCTACGCCATCACGGTCGACAATGCGCCGTCCTTTTCACGCAATATGAAACTGGTGTGGACGCGCACGGATCCGCAGGCCGCGGCCCGGGCCGTGGAGGCCGCGCGCCACGCGGACCTGGTCATCGCAACGGTGGGTATTACCGCTGATCTTGAAGGCGAGGAGTCGGCGCTTGCCATTCCGGGCTTCAAGGGTGGCGACCGCACCAGCCTGGATTTGCCGGCCGAAGAGCAAAAGCTGGTGGAGAGCATCAAGGGCACCGGCAAGCCCCTGGTCGTGGTGCTGGTCAGTGGCAGCGGCCTTGCCGTGAACTGGATACAGGCTCACGCGGATGCGATCGTGCAGGCCTGGTATCCGGGCGAGGAGGGGGGTACCGCGGTGGCCGAGACCCTGACCGGTCGCAATAATCCGGCGGGCCGTCTGCCGGTCACCTTCTACAAGGACCTCGAGGCACTGCCGGACTTCACCGACTATTCGATGAAAAACCGCACCTATCGGTACTTCACCGGCGCGGTGCTGTATCCGTTCGGGTTCGGACTGAGCTACTCGACCTTCCGGTACGACAACCTGCAGCTGTCATCACCGACGCTGGCGGCCGGTCAGTCGCTCACCGTGCAGGTGCGCGTCACGAATACCAGCCAGATGGAGGGTGATGAAGTCGCCCAGCTGTATCTGCAGTTTGGTGGCGCGGCGGGGGCGCCCGGACGCGCCCTGCGCGGTTTTCAGCGGCTGCATCTGCGGGCCGGTGCGTCCCGGACCTTGCACTTCACGCTGCCGGCGCGGCAGCTCAGTCATGTCAACGAGGCGGGGCAGGTCGTGGTTTCCGCGGGTCACTATGAAGTGAGTGTCGGCGGTGGCCAGCCGCAGCTCACGCCCAATGTGATCAGCACAGCGCTGACTGTCCGGGGCGATCAGCGTCTGCCAGACTGATGGCATGATCGTCATCGGCGAGTGCATGCTGGAATTGACCCGCGATGCGGATCGCTGGCGGTTAGGGTATGGCGGTGACACGTTCAATACCGCCGTATACCTAAGCCGGCTCGGCGTGCCGACGGCCTACATGACGGCGCTGGGTGCGGATAGCTTCAGCCAGGACATGCGCGCCGAATGGCAGGCGGATGGGCTGGACACGGGGTTGGTGCTGACCGCGGGCGCGCACCTGCCGGGGCTGTACGCCGTGCGCAATGACGCTGACGGTGAGCGGCACTTCTACTACTGGCGTGAGCGATCGGCGGCGCGACAATTGTTCACGTTGCCGGGGATCGATGCGGCCGTGGCGCGCGCCCGTTCGGCGCAGCAGCTATACCTGTCCGGCATTACGCTTTCCCTGTTCAGCCACGCCGAACGCCGGCAGCTGGGTGAGATTGCGGCCGCGGTGCGTGCGGGCCAGGGACAGGTGGTTTTCGATCCCAATTACCGTCCTAACGGTTGGGGCAGCGCCGAGGAGGCGCGCATGGCGATTGAGGCACTGGCGCCGTACGTGTCCCTGGTCTTGCCGACCTTTACGGATGAAGCCGCCCTGTTCGGTGACGCATCGCCGGCCCACGCGGTGGCGCGCTGGCGTGACTGGGGAGCCGAACAGGTCATCGTCAAGCTCGGGGCGCAGGGCTGCCTGGTCGCGGATTCCAGCAGCACGGCATCGGTACCTGGCGTGAAAGTCACTACCGTGGTCGACACAACGGGCGCGGGTGATGCATTCAACGCGGGTTTTCTGGCCGGAAGGCGCGCAGGTCAGGATTCGGTCGCGGCGGCCCGGACGGCAAATCGCGTGGCCGCCATCGTGATTCAGCATCGTGGCGCGGTGCTGCCCCGGGACCAAACTGCACAGCTGAAGGCAGCGTTATTCGTCTGACTTGCGCGGGGAGTCGATCTGGATATAATCACAGTATCTGTATAAATAAACAGGTAACGATATGTCCGACCTGACACCCCGCCAGACCGAGATCCTGCGACTGATTCAGCACTGTATCGCCGAGACCGGCATGCCGCCGACCCGGGCCGAAATCGCCCGGGAGCTGGGGTTCAGATCCGCCAATGCGGCGGAGGAACACCTGCGGGCTCTGGCGCGCAAAGGGGTGATCGCCCTGGTGCCGGGCACTTCGCGTGGCATCCAGTTGAAGGACACCATGCGCGAGCAGTTCGGGTTGCCGCTCATCGGTCGGGTTGCCGCAGGTCGCCCGATCCTCGCCGAAGAGAACATCGAGGCGCACTACAAGATCGATCCCGCGATCTTTCAGCCGCGTCCGCACTACCTGCTGAAGGTGGTGGGCATGAGCATGAAGGATGTGGGCATTCTCGATGGTGACCTGGTCGCGGTGCATCGCACGCCGGATGTGCGCAGTCGCCAGATCGTCGTGGCGCGCCTGGAGAATGAAGTCACGGTGAAGCGCTACCGGCAGGAAGGCTCGGTGGTGTGGCTGATGCCGGAGAACGATGCCTTCGAGCCGATCCGCGTGGATCTGAAGGAAGAACCGTTGCTCATCGAGGGCATCGTGGTGGGTGTGCTGCGTCAGGGCCGGGCGGCCGGACTCATGTGAATGCGCTGGCCCGGCTGCTCGAACACCCGGGCATCTGGCGCGGTCGCAGTCTTACTCGCATCGATACGCTCTCCTCGGGCTTCCCTGAGCTTGATGCGCGGCTGGCAGGTGGGGGTTGGCCCAAGGTAGGTGTGGTGGAGATTCTGGCCACTCACCTGGGCAGCGGTGAACTGCGGTTGCTGTTGCCGTTACTGGCGGCAGTGTCGCAGCAGCCGCAGGCGCGCTGGTGCACGTGGATTGCGCCACCCCTGTCGCCCTATGCACCGGCCCTGGCAGCACGTGGTGTGAACCTGTCACGAATACTGGTGGTGCGTGTACCGAAGGGTCCCGAATGGGCAACCGAACAGGCGCTGATTTCCGGGGCCTGCGATGTGGTACTCACCTGGATTACCCAACCGTTGAAACCGCGCATCGTGCGACGTCTGCAACTGGCCACACAGCGCGGACGTACGCTGGCTTTCCTGTTGCGCCCTTGGAGTTCGCGCGTCGCGCGCGAACCTTCACACGCGCTGTTGCGCCTGGGCGTCGCCCCGCAAGGCAGTGGCGTGCGTTTGAGCATTCTCAAGAGCCGGGGGGGTGCGACGGGTGAGTGGTGGCTGGATCTGGATGCCGCGCAGGCTGCTGCGGGTGTTTGAACATGGCTGCCGCCGCTTCACTGCAACTGCCGCTGGCAGTACCGCCGGCAGGATCGCCACCGCCAGTCGGGCCGCCAGGGGATCAGCCGGCTCAGCACCAGCGTGCCCCGGCGTTGCCGCAGCTGTGGCTCGGGGTGCACCTGCCGCAACCTGATCCGGTCCTGCTGCAGCGTCTGGCAGTACTCGCGCAGCGTTTCACGCCGCGGGTGAGTCTGGAACCCCCGGATGGCCTGGTGCTGGAAGTGCAGGGGAGTCTGGCCCTGTTCGGCGGCGCGGTACCGCTGTACCGCGCTTTTCGCGCCGGTTGTCACGCGGCGGGCGCGGCGCCGGTGCTGACGCTGGCACCGACACCCCTGGCCGCTTTGGCGGGTGCACGCAGCGGGGTGTCATTCAAAGTGCTGGATCAGCAGCACCTGGTGAGCGCGGTGAGTGCGTTGCCGCTGGGTGCATTGCGCTGGCCACCGCAGGTGCTGCAGCGGCTCGCGAAACTGGGCGTGTACCGCGTGGGTCAGGCGCTGCGGCTGCCGCGCGCCGGTTTTGCGCGCCGCTTCGGCCGTGAGCCTTTGCAGATGTTGGACCAGCTCGTGGCTCGCAGTGCGGATCTGCGTGCACCGTTCCGGGTCCCGGAGCGGTTCCGGGCGAAACGTCAGTTTGTGCGTGAGCGCGAGGATCATGCACAGATCCTGCAGGCGCTGCAGCCACTGCTCAAACAGCTGGGAGAGTTTCTCGAGGCGCGCCAGTGCGGCATTACCCGCCTCACCTGCCGGCTGCGGCATCGCAATGACCTGCATACCGACTGTGTGGTCAGGCTGGCACAGCCGCAGGCCGCTGCGGCGCGCTTCCTGGAATGGTTTGCGGAACGCTTGAACCGAATCGCATTGCCCGGACCCGTGCGCTCGCTGGAGCTGCGCTCCGGGGAGCTGCTGTCACGCGCACCGGTACACGAGTCATTGTGGCATCCCGCCGAGCATGGCGGGGGTGGTGCGGCCGGGTCAGTGCCCGGTTCGCTGGAATTCATCGAGCGGCTGCGCATGCGCTTGGGCGAGCTCGCCGTGCATGGCCTTATCTGCCAGGACAGCCATCGTCCGGAAGGCGCTTCACGGGCCTTGTCACCGGCGGACCCTGACTTCCGGCATGCCGCGTCCACCTCACGAGCCGCGGTTAAGACTCAAGTCCCGGCGCGTCCTTTGTGGCTGCTGGATGAGCCACAGCAGCTGCATGAGCAGCAAGGCTGGCCGCAACTGGACGGACCGCTGCAGCTGCGGCATGGACCCGAACGCATCGAGAGCCAGTGGTGGGAGGCGCATGGTGTCGCGCGCGATTACTACCATGCCACCGATGTGCATGGCATCGCGGTGTGGGTGTTCCGCGAGCGCCAGCCGCCGCATCGGTGGTTCCTGCACGGCCTGTCGGGATGAGTACACCGCCGCCTCCCTACGCGGAGCTGCACTGCCTCACCCACTTCACCTTTCTGCGCGGCGCATCGCGACCCGCGGAGCTGGTGCAGCGGGCGCAGCAGCTCGGCTACCGCGCACTGGCCATCACCGATGAGTGTTCGGTGGCGGGGGTCGTGCGCGCACATACGGCTGTGCAGAATGGCGCGCAATCCCTGCAGCTCATCATCGGGGCGGAATTTACCCTTGCCTGTGGCTTGAAGTTTGTCGCCCTGGCGACCAATCGCCACGGTTATGCGCGGTTGTGCGCGCTGATTACCCACGGTCGACGCGCGGCGCCGAAGGGCAGCTACCATCTCACGCGCGAGGATGTGCAGCGACACTTGGAAGACTGCCTGATCCTGTGGCTGCCCGGGGCAGTGCCCGCGGTGGAAGAACTGCAATGGCTGCGCAGCTGCTTTGGCGCAAATCTGTGGATCGCCGTGGAACTGCTGCTCAAGGGCACGGATCGGGAGTATCTCGCGCAGCTGCTGGACATCGGCAGGGACCATGCGGTGCCGCTGGTGGCCGCGGGGGATGTGCACATGCATGTGCGCACGCGCCGCCGCCTGCAGGATGCACTGACGGCCATACGCCATGGCGTGACGCTGGCACAGGCCGGTGCCCGCCTGTACCCCAACGGCGAGCGGCATCTGCGCGAGCGCAGCCGCCTGGCACGGTTGTATCCACCGCAACTGCTGGCGCAGACGCTGCAAATCGCGCAGCGCTGCACCTTCAGTCTCAACGAGCTGCGCTACGAATATCCCGAGGAGCTGGTGCCGCAGGGGGAGACGCCTACCACCTGGCTGCGCAAGCTGGTGGAGGAGGGCGTGCGCTATCGCTGGCCCCAAGGGGCCTCGCCGCAGGCGCGCGAGATCATCGAGCGCGAACTGGCGCTCATCGCGCAGCTGGGCTATGAGGCGTACTTCCTGACGGTGCAGGACATCGTGGCTTATGCGAATGAGAACGGCATTCTCGCCCAGGGCCGCGGCTCGGCGGCCAATTCCCTGGTGTGCTATTGCCTGCGCATTACCGCCAGCGGGCAGCGGCTTGATTCGCTGTTGATGGAGCGGTTCATCTCCCGCGAACGCGCCGAGCCGCCCGACATCGACATCGATTTTGAGCACGACCGGCGCGAGGAGGTCATCCAGTACCTGTACCGCAAGTATGGGCGCGAGCGGGCGGCACTGGCGGCCACCGTCATCAGCTATCGCGGCCGCAGCGCCTTGCATGACCTGGCGCGGGTGTTCGGTTTTCCCGAAGCGCGCGCCCGGGCGCTGGCGCGCGTGGTGCAGTGGTGGGATGCCGATGTTTCGGCCGTACACCTGCGTGAAGCGGGATTTGATCCGGATGATCCGGCGCTGCGGCAGATCATCCAGCTCAGCGGTGAACTCAGCGGCTTTCCGCGGCATCTTTCCCAGCATGTGGGCGGATTCGTGATCGCCGCGTCCGCACTCTCGGACCTGGTGCCGGTCGAGAACGCCACCATGCCCGAACGCACCGTGGTGCAGTGGAACAAGGATGATCTGAACGACCTGGGGTTGCTGAAGGTGGATGTACTGGGCCTGGGGATGCTCAGTGCACTACGACGCTGTTTCAAACTGGTCAATGACTGGCGCGGCACGAGCTGGACGCTGGGGCATTTGCCGCCGGAGGATCCGCAGGTCTACGCCATGATGTCCGATGCGGACACCATCGGGGTCTTCCAGATCGAGTCGCGGGCGCAGATGTCCATGCTGCCGCGCCTGAAACCACGCACCTTCTACGACCTGGTCATTGAGGTCGCACTGGTGCGACCCGGTCCGATCCAGGGCGACATGGTGCATCCGTATCTGCGCCGCCGTAATGGCGAGGAGCCCATCGACTATCCGGGCCCGGGGGCGCAGGCGGCGCTGGAGCGCACCATGGGGGTGCCGATTTTCCAGGAGCAGGTCATGCAACTGGCCATGCATGCTGCGGGTTTCACGGCCGGTGAGGCCGACAACCTGCGCCGCGCCATGGGTTCGTGGGAGCGCCAGGGGGATCTGCACCGCTTCAAGGATCAGCTCGCCTCAGGCCTGATCGCGAATCACTATCCGGTTGAGTTTGCCGAACGCATCTGCAAGCAGATCGAAGGCTTCGGTGAGTATGGATTTCCGGAATGCGTTGTCGGTGAAACACGGGTCATAGATGCGGATACGGGTCGATGGCGGACCATTGAAGAAATAATGTCCGGAAAAATCCGCTTCCGAAGTACGCTGGCATGTGATGACAGTCTGCGCTTGCGAAAACGCAAGGTTGTCGCCATTGTGCCCGTCGGAGTGAAATCCGTATGGCGTTTGCGTACGGCACTTGGGCACACAATTACCGCGACAGCGGAACATCCGTTCATGTCCCTGACGGGATGGCGGACCCTCGGAGATTTGCGCACAGGCGACTACATCGCTGCTGCCCGAGCTGTTGTGGATTCGGATATTTACTGGGACAGGGTGGTTGAAATCCAGGAGTGCGGGCTTCAACCCACATACGATCTGCAGATTGATGGCGACCATAATTTTCTGGCCAACAATCTGATCGTTCACAATTCGCACGCAGCCAGTTTCGCGCTGCTGGTCTATGACTCCGCGTGGCTCAAGCATTACGAGCCCGCCGCCTTTACCTGTGCACTGCTGAACAGTCAGCCGATGGGGTTCTACGCACCGGCACAGCTGGTGCGGGATGCGCGCCAGCATGGTGTGGAAGTACGGCCGGTCAGCGCGCTGCATAGTGACTGGGACTGTACGCTGGAACCGGCTGCGACCGAGGCTGCCGGTGCGCAACCGGCGCTGCGACTGGGTCTGCGCCTGGTGCGTTCGTTCACGCAGCAGGGTGCGCAGCGTGTGATGGCCGCGCGGGCCACGCGCAACTTCAACAGCGTGACGGATCTGGCGCAGCGTGCCGCACTGGAGCGCCGCGATCTGGAGGCGCTGGCTGCGGCCGGCGCGCTCGCATTGCTGAGCGGCAACCGTCATCTGGCCTTCTGGGAAGTCGCCGGTTTTGAGCGCGCGCTGCCGCTGGCGGGCGCGGATCCGGTAATTTCGCAGGCGGATGAGGGACGGCCCCTGTTAGCTATGCCGACCGAAGCCCAGAGCATCGTGGCGGATATGGCCGCGGTGGGACTGACCCTGGGACGTCATCCGGTGGCGCTGCTGCGCGAGCAGCTGCAGACCGAAGGACTGCAATGCATGGCGGATCTGACCCAGCTGCCGCATGGGCAATGGGCACGCACGGCAGGCCTCGTGTTGGTGCGGCAGCGACCCGGCAGTGCCGGTGGGGTGACATTCATGACACTCGAGGATGAGACCGCACAGCTGAATGTCATAGTCTGGAAGAACATTGCCGAGCGTTTCCGCCGGCCCCTGGTCGAGGCGGCCTTGCTGGAAGTGCAGGGCACACTGCAGCGTGAGGGGCCGGTGCTGCACCTGGTGGCACGCCGTCTGATCGACCGCACGGCGCTCACGGGCCCGCTGCACCACCCCTCACGGGATTTTCACTAACGCGTGGGACTGCGTGCGCTGAGGAGCTCAGTGCCCGCGGTGATCAGCAGATTCTGCAACCGCAGCTGCTCGCCATCCACGAGCGCAAGCCAGTATGACAAGCCATGGTCCTGCTGCGCCTCGAAGACCTCGCAGCGCTCCGCTTTGGGGTTGGCTGTCGCCGTCGGGCTGCCACAATCGAAATCCGGACCGGCGAGACCCACAAATCGCAAGTGCTTCACCTTGCCCTGCGTTGCCAGCATTTGCAGGGGCGTGGGTGATGCGCGCGAATGCCGCGGGTCCGAAGCTCCTGCACCCTCGCGCGCCAGCGTGGTGGTCAACCGATCCGCGAGCCGATGTACCACCTCATCCGTCCACAGGAACTTCGTACTCAGCTCGCCACTCGAGCGCCGCGCGACCGCAACCTGCTCGGCGACCAGCGCGTCATACTGGATGATCGACGTCGGCACCGGCATGCGCAATAGGTCGAACTCCACGCGGGCGGTCGCCCAGGATCGAGCCCCCTGGGCTTCATGGGCGGGTGGCGAGTAGCGGTAGCGCTTCACGGCCTCGAGTGCCGACTGGTCAAGACGCGGGAAGCCGCTGCTGCCCACGAGGCGAATTTCGCTTGGCACGCCGTGCGCGTCCACGAGCACCCGCACCGTGACGGTGCCCTGCTCATGGGCCCGCAGCGAGTCCACCGAATAGATGGGCGGGACCTGGTGGAGCAGTGCCGGACCTGCGCCTTCTTCAGTCCCTTCCGTACTGCCGTTGGGTGAGCCCTCTCCCACGACATCCTTGGTTCCGGCAGGCAAAGCCGCGCGCATTTGCGAAGGCTGCGGCGCTGGCAGTATGTCAACCGGAATGGCGATCTCCACATTCGGCACCGCGTTCGCCAAGTGCACCGTCGGCTTGGTCAAGCGCGGCGCGAGCGCCCGTCGGTCCGAATCCCGGTGCTGGCCGCGGGGCTGCTCAATGAAGCTGACGACCAGTGGCGGGACGGCCGGTGATTCGGGGACGACGACTCGGCGCAGCGGCACGGTGAGCAGGAAGAGGAAGGCTATATGGAAAGCGACCGCGATGATTGCTGCGGTGCCGCGCGAACGATAGTCTCTGTGCGCCGGACCCATCGACGCGCCTCCCGTGGCTTGGGCTAGTCTACTACCCCTATAGTACGATGCTAGCGGCATGCGGATATTTGAACCAACCTCGGACGCGACCGCGGCGCTGGTGATCGGCATCGCCATGCTGCCGTGGCACGCCGTACTCGCGCAAATTGTTTATGATCCGCAGCTCGTGCAGGAAAGAACGCACGTATGCGCTGATCCCGCGCAACCACCCGCTGAGCGCGTTGCCAGCTGCACGCGGGTCATGGATCGGGCCCGATTGGAAAACAGCGCATACGCCATTGCCCTGGACGAGCGCGCGAGCGCGCTGACTGCTGTGGGCAGGACCGATGAGGCGATCGCGGACTACACCCGCGCGATTTCGCTCGCGCCGCGCGACGTGATCGCATACTCCAATCGAGCGACACTGTACCTGGAGTCCAACCGCCTGGACCTGGGCATTGCGGACCTGACGAAGGTTCTGGGCATCGAGCCGGCCAACGGCACGGCCCTCTACAATCGTGGTGTCGCCTACCAGCGCAGCGGCAAGGACGACCGGGCGCTCGATGATTTTCGGGCCGCGGCGGGCCTGACGCCACCGTTCGCGCCGGCCCAACTGGCACTCGACACACTGTCCAAGGCCGACTTGCCGCCTACGGCGTCCGCGGTTCCCGGGGCTGT
>DATHOA010000012.1:0-2367 GCA_035485475.1 Steroidobacteraceae bacterium
CCGAACTTCATGCCGAAACGCTCGCGCATGCGCGCAATTTCGCCGGCGGCCTCAAGCATTTTGCCGAGACCCATCCGGTCCATGGCGAGTGCGGCGGCTACATGGTGCTGGGCGAGAGCCTGGAAGACGTGGCCGGCCGGCGCCACCCGATGACCGGCCTGCTCGGCCATTGGACGAGCTTCGCCAAGCGCAAGCTGCATCTCGGCTATCGCACCGCGCGGCTACTTTCGGCGAGCGTGCTGGGCGACGCCGGCACCGTCATCCGCGGGCATGAATTCCACTACGCCTCGCTCATATCGGCGGGCGGCGATGCCCCGTTCGCCGAAGTGGCCGACGCCGAAGGGCGGCCGCTGGACACCCCGGGCGGCCGGCGCGGCCACGTCACCGGCACGTTCTTTCACGCCATCGCCCTTGCGGATGGGTGAGGTCGCGCGAGGGCAAAAACGCATTATCCGCTCATTTCCCGCGAAAGCGGGTATCTAGCTACTTCCCGGCGCAAAATTGCTCTTTCAGCGCTGTGGTCAACTGTGCTCGGCGACGCAAAACCCGCCGGGGATGACCGGCGGGGCTTACCGAGCGTGGCGATGCTGGAGTGATTAGGGGGCCACGCGCCTTTCGATAGCGCGGCCGATGTTGATGACATTGTCGGCGATGACGCCGAGCCCGACCCAGCGGTTGATGCCGACATAACCTCGATAGCGGCATCGATCGAGACCGTGTCGCCGCTTGACCACGCTGATCCGGCCTTCGGACCCGGTGCGCCATTTCTGGCCGTTGCGGAACCAGCGCTTTCTCTGCTCGCGTTTGCGTTCGAGGCTCTTGGTTGAGCGGTTGGGAATGCAGACGCGTTTGACGCCCTTCGCCCTCGCGGCTGCCTCGTTCTTGGCCGAATAGAAGGCGGCGTCTGCCGCCACCAAACGCGGCGTGCGTCCCAGCAAGGCTTGATGTGTCTCGATGGCTGCGATCAGCAGATCGGAATCATGTGGCCGGCGAGCGTAGACTTCGTAATCGGTGATGATCTGGTTCTCCGCTTCCTGCAACTTCACCATCTTGCCGAACTCGTTGGGCTTGCCAGCCTTGCCCTTGCGAATGACCTCGGTCGATGGCTCGAACAAGCTGAGGAGCTTTTCTTCGCTGCGCGTGTTGCCGCGGAAGATACGTGCCCTCGTTTGCTTCATCACCTGCCTGACGCGCGACGTCATCTCATCGAGTTCCTGGCGCAGGCCCTCCAACACCAGTTGCTTCAAGGCATTCGCAGAGCCCTTCATTCCCTGAGCAATCTCCTCGGAGAAGCGCCTCGCCTGTCCGACCACCCGGCTCGTCGTATCCAACAATTGGCGATAGCGTTGCTCCAATTTGTCCTGGTTGATCGGGCCTTTGGCGCGCGCCACCCGTCCGATCTCCAGTAGACGCAGCTTCACACTCCGGGTCCGATCGCGCAGTTTGGTTCCAACCGTGCCCGCCATCGTGGTGATCTTGCGCATGATGCGCGTCAGCACCCGAACCCCGTCCCCCAGTAAAGTACTGTCGGTCGGATGATGGATGTCGGTCTCCACCACCGTCGTGTCCACCCGCATCCGTCGTCCAGCGGTTACGCCCTTGTCGCGGGCTATCCTCACCACGCCTGCATGAACTTGTTTGAGCACCTCCGGCCCGAGCGCCAGGCCCCAACGGCCCATCGTCTTGGCATCCGGTGTCTTGCCGCCGCCTACATGGGTGAAGTCCCGGTACACCAGATTAGCCCGCACCTCCCGCTCCAGCACCTCATAGCTCCAGTTCCGGATGTGTTTGAGCACCAACAATCGCAGTACCATGTCGGCCGGTGCACCCCGGCGGCCACGGCAACGGCTCTTGGGATGCCGTTTCGCCAAAGCCTCGTACACGGTCGCAACGATCGCTTCATCCGCCAGCACCACATCGGCGTGCTTCATCCAGTTTTCGCGCAGATCACTCACTTCCTCCGCAATCAACCCGTCGCCAAAGCTGAGTTGCGCTCGTCGCATCTCAATCATGCCGCTTCCCTCGCGCCTTTGATGCGGGGCGTTCCGGACGCAGCAGTTCATGATTGAGCTCGCAAATGCTCTCGATCGCCTGCTTCAGTTCCTGATAATTGTTCAGCCAGCGGCGTACCTCGGCAACCCGTTCACGCCGCACGCTGAACTGACGCGTGCGTCCTCCTGGATAGGTCACAGTCAAAACAAACACTTGATGCCCTTCGCCGCGTGCGCATTTGGGGCAGTCTTTGCTGTGGTGGATCGTACGCTCCAACAGCGAGCCGCGCAGCAACTCGCCGGTTACCGGCAATTTGCTGACCAGCTTCTGGCGCGCTCGCAGGCTCTGCTCACGAATCATTCACAAGAATGAATC
>DATHOA010000013.1:0-19692 GCA_035485475.1 Steroidobacteraceae bacterium
CGTCGAGAACGAGATGGTCAAGCCCGGCAAGGGGCAGGCCTTCAACCGCGTCAAGGTGCGCAATCTGAAGAGCGGGCGCACCATCGAGCGCACCTTCAAGTCGGGTGATTCCGTCGATGCGGCCGACGTGGTCGACATGGATATGCAGTACCTGTACCAGGACGGCGATTTCTGGATTTTCATGGTGCCGGAGAATTTCGAGCAGTACACGGCCGGCAGGGCCGCGGTGGGCGACAACGCGATCTGGCTCAAGGACGGCACGCTGTGCATCGTGACTTTGTGGAACAACGAGCCGCTCCAGGTCACTCCGCCGTCGCATATCGAACTGAAGATTGTCGAGACCGATCCGGGCCTGCGCGGCGATACCGCCACCGGTGGTCAGAAGCCCGCGAAGCTGGAGACCGGCGCGGTGGTGCGTGTGCCGCTGTTCATCAACGAGGGTGAGGTCATCCGCGTCGATACCCGCACCGGCGAGTACATCTCGCGCGCCAAGCAGTAATGCTCAAGCCGTTTGCGTAGGGAACGGCAGCACTTCCTGGATGTGGGCGGCTCCGGCCGCCAGCATCAACACCCGATCGAAGCCCACCGCCACCCCGGCGCAGTCGGGCAGGCCCGCGGCCAGTGCCGCGAGCAGGCGCTCGTCCATTTCAGGTACGGGCAGTCCGCGTTGCTGCCGATCGTGCCGGTCCTGGGCAAAGCGGGCGCGCTGTTCATCGGCGGCGGCCAGTTCGTGAAAGCCATTGGCCAGCTCCACTCCGGCCATATAAAGCTCGAAACGGTGGGCCGTACGCGGATCACGTGGATCCAGGCGTGCCAGGGCGGCCTGCGAGGCCGGATAGCCATAGATGAATGTCAAACAGTCATGCCCCAAGGCGGGTCCGATGACGGCGCCCATGATGAGGTCCAGCAGCTCATCGCGCCCACCTGGGGTGCGATACCCGAGGTGGGCGATGACCTCCAGCAGCTGCGGGAGGGTGGCATCCAGGGGGTCCAGTCCGGTGTGACGCGCAAAGGCCTCGCGGTATGACAGCCGCTGGGCCGTGACTGCCAGCGCCGGATGCGCGCCACACAGTTCGCGCACCAGGGCTTCGACTTCGGCCATCAGCGCGTCGAGGTCAAAGCCCAGCCGGTACCACTCCACCAGCGTGAATTCGGTGTTGTGCAGGCGGCTTTGCTCGAAGCCGCGGGCCACATGACAGATCTGATAGATATCGCCCATGCCCGCGGCAAGCAGCCGCTTCATGGCGTACTCGGGGGAGGTGTGCAGGAACATAGGTGGCGGCGTCGCTCCCGGAACGCGCAGGCCAGCGCTGATATCCACCGATACCGAGTGGATGTGGCTGTCCGTGACCGCGGCATTCACCAGCGCCGGGGTATCCACCTCCATGACATGGCGTGCGGCAAAGAATGCCCGCGTGCGCGCCAGCAACGCGGCACGCAGCGCCAGCCGTTCGCGCGAAGCGGTGGGGCGCCAGTCCTCGGGCGGAGCGCTCATTTTGGCCGCTGCAGCTGGCCCAGGGGCTGGCCGACGCGGATCGGCATCCCGGCGGCGAGGCCCGCCAGCCATTGCACCCGATCCTTCGGGAACAGCAGGATGACGGTCGAACCCATGTTGAACCATCCCATCTGCGCACCGCGCGCCAGCTGCGCGCCCGGGCCTGACAGCGGCGGCAATTCGTACGCTGAACGGCGCGTCGGTGGCGTGATCTCCCCATGCCACACGGTGCTGATGCTGCCGACGAACAACGCCCCCACCAGCACCATCGCGAACGGTGGGCTGTCGTCCCAGATGCATACCACCCGCTCGTTGCGCGCGAATAGTCCGTCCACGCCCGCCGCTGTCACGGCATTCACGCTGAAGAGTTGCCCGGGAACATGGCGTGCGGTGCGCAGCTGACCGGCCAGGGGCATGTGGATTCGGTGATAGTTGTAGGGGGCCAGGTACAAGGTTGCGAAGGCGCCGCCTGCGAACTCGCTGGTTTCGTGGGGCTGGCCGCCGAGGAGGGCGGCCAAGCTGTAGTGACGTCCCTTGGCCTGCAGGATGGATTGTCCATCCAGGTAGCCGATCTGGCTGATCGTGCCATCGACCGGCGAGGCGACGCTGTGCGGGTCCTGCGGCATCGGTCGCACGCCCGCGGCCAACTCGCGCGTGAAGAAGGCGTTGAAGCTCTCATAGGCCAGCGGATCGGGCTGGCGTGCCTCCGACATGACGGGCTTGAAGCCGCGCACGAAGCCACCGATCAGCGCGTTCTTGAAGCCGCTCAAGCGCACGCGCGCGACCGCGTGGATGAGTCGTGACAGGGTGTGCTGGGGCAGCAGGCGCTGCAGCAGGATGAAGCTGCGCGCCGCGGGACTACCTGGAATCATGACTAAAGATCACCGGCGGCGCGGCGCAGGTCTGCGGTGAGCGACTTCACGTCATAGGGCGCAGTGAAGACCGCTACGTTGCGGCCCCGCGTGTTCATGAGAAAGATCGTCGAGGAGTGGTCCAGGCTGTAGTCGCCGCCGGGCAGATCCACCCGCGCAAAGGCCACCCCGAAGCGCTGCGCCAGGGTCTGCACCATCGCGGGGGTGCCGGTCAGGCCGATGAAATCCGCGTCGAAGGCATGGACGTACTGCGCCAGCTGCGCCGGCGTGTCGCGTGCCGGATCCACGGTGATGAACAACACCCGCAGCCCCGGCACCACGCCGGTCTTCACCACCTGTGCCAGTTGCAGCAGCGTCACCGGGCACACATCCGGACAGTGGGTGTAGCCGAAGTACACCAGCGCCGGCGCGCCCTGCAGACGGGCGGCGGTAAATTGCGCGTTGTTCTGGTCAATCAGCGAGAATTCGCCGATGTTGCGCGGCTGCGGCAGCCAGGTCCCACTTGTCAGCTGCGGTGCGGAGTGGTCAAGTCGGTGCGCCAGCCAAAAGCCCGTGGCGGCGGCAATGGCCACCACCAGGATCATCAGGACACGGGTCAATCGCAGATTCATGAGCAAAGTATCCCACAAGCAACGGCTGGTGACGGTTGCGCAGCTGATCGAGCGAGGTGCCCGCCGTCTGCAGCGCGCCCGAGTATTCTTTGGCCATGGCACGGATAACGCCTGGGATGAATCCGCCGCGCTCATCTGGCACGCCCTGAAGCTGCCGCCGCCGAGCGCCCGCAGCTACGCCCGAAGCGCCACGCTGCGACAGCAAGGCCAGGCACGCGCACTGATCACGCGCCGCATCGATGAGCGCATGCCGGCCGTGTACCTCACCGGTACGATCTGGTTCGCGGGCCTCAAGTTCAAGACCGATGCCCGCGCCTTGATTCCGCGCTCACCGATCGCCGAGCTGATCGAGCGCGGCTACGCGCCGTGGATCGATGCACGTCGGGTCCGCCGCGTGCTGGACATCGGGACCGGCAATGGCTGCATCGCCATCGCCACTGCGAAAATACTCACGCGGGCGCGGGTGGACGCAGTCGATGTTTCAGCGCAGGCCCTGGGGCTGGCGGCCGAGAATGTGCGCCACCACCGGCTCGGCCGGCGGGTCCGATTGCTCGAATCCGATTACTTCGGCGCCCTGACCGATGAGCGCTACGATATCATTGTCAGCAACCCGCCCTATGTCGGGGCGCGCGAGCTGCGCTCGTTGCCGGCGGAATATCGCCACGAGCCGCGCATGGCCCTGGCCTCGGGCAAGGACGGCATGGACGCGGTACGGGTGATCCTGAAGGGCGCTGGGCGGCACCTGAATCCCGGAGGCATTCTCATCGTGGAAGTGGGCAACACGGAAGCCGCGGTCCGTCGCGCGTTTGCCCGGCTGCCGTTCACCTGGCTGACGTTTGAACGCGGGGGCGGCGGGGTATTCATGCTCACCGCCGAGCAGCTCGGAACGCAAGGATAAGTTTAGAACATGTCCGGAAATACCTTTGGCAGACTCTTCACCGTCACCAGCTTTGGCGAAAGCCACGGTCCGGCGCTCGGCTGCATTGTCGATGGTTGTCCGCCCGGGCTTGAACTCAATGAAGCCGATCTGCAGGGTGATATCGATCGACGGCGCACGGGCACTTCAAAATTCGTCAGCCAGCGGCACGAACCTGATGCCGTGCGCATCCTTTCCGGCGTATTTGAAGGTCGCACCACCGGCACGCCGATCGGTCTGCTCATCGAGAATACGGACGCGCGCACGCGCGACTACGAGAAGATCAAGGATCGCTTCCGTCCGGGGCACGCCGACTACACCTATCAGCAGAAATACGGCTTTCGCGATTATCGCGGCGGTGGACGCTCCTCGGCGCGTGAGACCGTCATGCGCGTGGCGGCCGGCGCCATCGCCCGCAAATACCTGGGGCAGCGCCTGGGCGCGCGCATTTATGGCTACGTCTCCCAGGTCGGCGCGCTGACGCTCGAACCGGTGAATCCACCCTTCGCGTACCAGAACCCGTTCTTCTGTCCGGATCCGGCGCGGATCGCGGAGCTGGAGGCACTGCTGTGGGAGCTGCGTGGCGCCGGTGACTCGATCGGCGCGAAACTCACCGTCATCGCCAGTGGCATGCCGCCGGGACTGGGTGAGCCGGTGTTCGAGCGCCTGGATGCGGATATTGCCAGCGCCATGATGGGCATCAATGCGGTGAAGGCGGTGGAGATCGGTGATGGCACGCGCGCGGTGAGCCAGAAGGGCAGCGAGCATCGCGATGAACTCACTCCCGGGGGGTTCCTGAGCAATCATGCGGGCGGGGTGCTGGGCGGTATTTCCTCGGGCCAGGACATCGTCACCCATGTGACCTTGAAGCCGACCTCGAGCATCCAGGTCCCGGGCCGCACCATCAATCTGGCCGGTGATCCGGTCGAGGTGACCACTACCGGTCGCCATGATCCGTGCGTCGGGCTGCGTGCCGTGCCGATCGCCGAGGCCATGCTCGCGATCGTGTTGATGGACCATTACCTGCGCCAGCGCGCGCAGAACATGGATGTCAAGTCGGCAACGCCGATCATCTGACAATGAAACAGGGGCGAACATGAGTGGCAGGGCAGGGGGCGAGGGCTTCAATGTGGCGGTCGTGGGCGCCACCGGCCTGGTCGGTGAAACCATGGTCGAAGTGCTCGAGGAGCGCAAGTTCCCGGTCAAGCAGCTGTTCGCGCTGGCCAGCGAGCGCTCGCTGGGCAAGTCGGTGACATTTCGCGACAAGCGGCACTCGGTCGGCAACCTGGCCGAATTTGATTTCGGCCAGGTCGATATCGCGCTGTTTTCGCCCGGTGGCGAAGTCTCGCGCGAGTACGCGCCGAAGGCTGCGGCGGCCGGATGCGTGGTCATCGACAACACATCGGAGTTCCGCTATCTGGATGATGTGCCGCTGGTGGTGCCGGAGGTGAATCCTGAAGCGATCGCGCAGTACACCAACCGCGGGATCATCGCCAACCCCAACTGCTCGACCATCCAGATGCTCGTGGTGCTCAAGCCATTGCATGATGTCGCGGTCATCGAGCACATCAATGTGGCAACCTACCAGTCCGTATCCGGCGCCGGGCGCGAGGCCATCGCCGAACTGGCCACCCAATCGGCCGCGCTGCTCAGCGGTCAAGGTCCGGTCAAGGCCGGGGTCATCCCGGCGCAGATCGCGTTCAATGTCGTACCGCAGATCGACCGCTTCGAAGACAACGGCTACACCCGTGAAGAGATGAAGATGGTATGGGAAACCCGCAAAATCCTCGGCAGTCCGGATATCCAGGTGAATCCGACCGCCGTGCGCGTGCCGGTGTTCTTCGGGCACTCGGAGGCCGTGCACCTGACCACCAAGCGCAAGCTGACCGCTGTTGCAGCGCGGGAAATATTACAAAAGGCGCCCGGTGTAACGGTCATGGACGAGCGGCGACCCGGCGGATACCCCACGGCAGCGGTCGAGGCAGCGAAACGCGACACAGTTTATGTGGGGCGCATCAGGGATGATATGTCGTCAGAGCGTGGGCTTGACCTATGGATCGTCGCAGACAATGTTCGTAAGGGAGCGGCCACGAACAGCGTCCAGATCGCCGAGATTTTGGTGCGCGACTATTTATAAGTTATATTGCTGTCCGTAGTGTGGATTTGCGCAATCCTGTCCATGCTTTTGTTTTTTTAGGACATTTTCTCGGCCGCTGTGGCGCGGAGTATCGTGAATGACTGCCAAATCCCTTAAGTGGACGCTGGCGGCGTTGATCGTTGGCTCGCCAGCCGCGATGGCGCTGGGCCTGGGTGACATCCATCTGCATTCGTCACTCAATGCGCCACTTGACGCTGATATTGACCTTATCGGCGCAACGCCCGATGACCTGGCGAGCCTCAAGGCTCAGGTTGCCTCGCGGGAGACGTTCCAGAAGAACGGCCTCGATTGGCCGGCCTTCCTGTCGAGCGTGACCCTGAAGCCCATGCACACCAGCGATGGGCGCGACATCCTCAAAGTGCACTCCGGAGTGGCGATTACCGAGCCCTTCGTGACCTTGCTGGTGGAAATCAACTGGGCACGCGGCCAGGTTTCCCATGAATACACGGTGTTGCTGGACCCGCCCGTGTACACGCCGGACCAGGGGCAGGCCGCCGCCCCGGTGGCGGCCCCGGCGGTGGGTGCCAGCACCCCCCGCGGTGGCACGATCGAGCGTGAAGCGGCCGCGCCGCAGCCCAGCGCGCCGTCCAGCCCGCAACCCGCACCGCCCGCCGGCAGTTCCGCGGCGGCAAGCTCCGGGCAGACCTATCGCGTGCAGCGCGGCGATTCCCTGTCGCGCATTGCGGCCCACGAGGCCGCGACGACTTCCCCATCCGAGGTGCGCCGCTGGATGGTGGCGACCTACCAGGGCAATGCTGATTCCTTTGACAAGAACATGAACGTCCTGCGGGCTGGCGCCGTGCTGCGCCTGCCGGATGCGGCTGCCCTGGGCGCGGTCAGCACCGGCGATGCGCTGGCCGAAGTGCGCCGCCAGTACGCGGCCTGGCATTCCGGTGCGACGCCGGCCGCCGGCGCGGGTACGCCTGCGGCGAGCAATGATGCGGGCCGTTTGCACCTGGTAACTCCCGGCACGGCAGCAGGTGCTGCAGCGGCGGGCGGTGCCGCCGCCGCCGGTGCTGATGCCCGCGCTCTGCAGAGCAAGATCCAGCAGCTGCAGTCGCAGCTTGATGAGTCGCAGCGCCTGCTATCCGTTCGCAACGCCGATCTGGCCAAGCTGCAGGCGCAACTGCTTGCCGCGCAAGGCGCAGCCAAGCCGGCTGCGGCGGCCCCGGCACCTGCCGCCCCGGCGCCCACCGCCGCTGCGCCCGCCCCGGCTCCCGAAGCCGCGCCTGCCTCTGCGCCTGCCAGCACTGCGGAGCAGAGCTCCGCGGCGACTGAAGCGCCGGCCTCCGCACCGGTTGCCGCCAATAGCGGCGCGATGGCCTCATCGCCGCCGGTCCGGCACCGGCCGCATGTCGTTCCCGTTGCGGTTGAGCAAAGCAACGGCTCCATCATGGACATGGTGCTCAAGTACTGGTGGGCGTTGGCTGCAGTGATCCTGGCCGGCGCAGCCCTGTTGGGCCTGCGTGCCTGGCGCGAGCGTCGGCAGTCCAGCTTTGATGATTCGCTGGGGCATTTGAATTCCAGCTCCGATTCGACCCTCACCGGCGAGCACGAGTCAGCCTTCGATACCCAGCCGCTGATACCACTGCGTGCGGAGTCCATGCTGGTCGAAGAGTCGGGCAGCCACCTGCGGCCGCGCATTGACAGCGCGGCGAGCACCCGCGCACCGCATATCGCCGCCGACCAGACCATCAGCGCGGAGACCGCGGTCAACCTGGATCAGGGCGACCCGCTGGCCGAAGCGGATTTCCACATGGCCTATGGTCTGTACGATCAGGCCGCAGATCTGGTCCGCATCGCCATCGCGCGCGATCCCACGCGCCGGGACCTGAAGCTCAAACTGCTCGAGGTCTTCTTCGTCTGGGGCAACAAGGAGCAGTTCCTGCACAGCGCCCATGAGCTCGCCAGCACCCGTGCTGAAGCGGCACCGGGTGAGTGGGAAAAAATCCTGATCATGGGCAAGCAGCTCGCCCCCGAGGATCCGCTGTTCGCAGCGGGTGCCGCGGTCAGCGGTGCAGCCGCGGCCGGCGTGGATCTGGACCTGGAGGGCGGGCAGAGCAGCGGCATCGACTTTGACGTCGTCGGCTCGGCTTCGGCCGTGAACCGTGCCGTTGACGACATTGATCTGGATATCGGCACCGCCATCGGCGAACGGGATGCGACCGCTGAGTCCGCCGCGGCCATGGCGACCGACAAGAATCTGGCGCTGAATGCGGACACGATAGTCAGCGGTGATGGCACCGGCTCGACTCAGGAAATGACGGCGGGTCGCCTGGCGGCGGCGCGCTTCGGCGGCTTGAACGACGGGGTTACCCAGGAATCGCCCACCATCGAGCAGCCGCTGGCCGGCGCCAATGGTGTCGCCACGGTACGCCAGAAAGTCGAGCGGGTGCTGCAGCAGAACGCGCATGTCGATCAGACCGCGGAGTTGGCCATCGATGATCTGGGCCTGGATCTGAATTCACTGGACACGGTGGATCAGCCGGCACTGGGTGCGGGCGCGGATGCCCCGACCATGGTCGCGGGCCTGGATGAGCGTTCGCGCCGGTTGCTGGAAACGGCAGAACACCGCAGCCCCGGATTCGGTGCGGACCCGGCGGAAACGCCCACCGGCTCCTGGCAGTTCGATGGTTCCGCGACCGATGCGCCGATCAGCATCGAGGGCGCCGAACACGACATCGGCGCGACGGCGAGCCTCGCCGCGTTGTCGAGCGACCTGGACTTCAACATCGGGATGGCCGAGCCGCAGCCTGCCGCACAGGCGAACGGGCATCAGGGCCTGGACCTGGATGTCGGCACCGCCACTATTCCGGATGCGGCTTTCGCACAGACGCAGCGGCTGGGCACCGAGGATCTGGCGTTGCCGGACCTGGAGCCTGTGACCATGAGCGAAGTGGGCACGAAGCTCGACCTCGCGCGCGCCTACATGGACATGGGTGACCCCGAGGGCGCGCGCAACATCCTCGAGGAAGTTGTGACCGAGGGTTCGGTGGCCCAGAAGCAGGAAGCCCAGCGTCTCATTGAGTCGCTGCCCGGCTGAGCCTTAAGAGCCTTGCCACGGATTGCCGTCGCGCTGGAATACGACGGCGCGCCGTTCGCCGGCTGGCAGACCCAGCAAACCGGCGTCAGCAGCGTGCAGGAAACGGCTGAGGCTGCCTTCAGCCGCATTGCCGCGGAACCCGTCAGCCTGGTATGTGCCGGGCGCACCGATGCCGGCGTGCACGCCCTGGGTCAGATCGTCCACTTTGACACCCGGGCCGTGCGGGGTGAGCGCGGCTGGGTACTGGGCGCGAATTCCAATCTGCCGGACAGCATCAGCGTGCGCTGGGCGCGCACCGTCCCGGCGCACTTCCACGCCCGCTACAGCGCGGAAAGCCGCACCTATCGCTACTTCGTCCTGAATCGGCTCGGCCGCTCCGCCCTCGCGGCGCAACGCGCGGCGCTGATCTACCGTCCGCTGGAGGTTGAGCGGATGAACGCGGCGGCGGCGCTGCTGCTGGGCGAGCATGATTTCAGCGCGTTTCGCGCCGCCGGTTGCCAGGCGCGCTCGCCCATTCGCCGGCTGTATGGGCTGCAGGTCGCGCGCGTCGGGGACTCGGTGATCATCGAGGCGACCGCCAACGCCTTCCTGCAGCACATGGTGCGCAACCTCGTCGGACTGCTGCTGGATGTGGGCGTGGGTAAGGCGCCGCCGCAGTGGGCCGCCGAGGTGTTGAGCTCCCGCGACCGGACCCGCAGCGCGCCCACCGCCCCCGCGCAGGGGCTTTATTTCTGGAAGGTGCGCTACCCGCAGGCCTTCGGGTTGCCCGAGGAGGCGGCAGGTCCGGTATCGGCTATCATCCCAGGAACCGCCCCCCGGGTAGATCATCTGGAATAGCCATGTCGTGGTTCGAAAAGATCATGCCCTCGCGCATCAAGACCGAGCGCCGCACGCGTTCGGTCCCTGAAGGCCTGTGGAGCAAGTGCCCGGCCTGCGATGCCGTACTGTATCGGGCTGAGCTTGAACGTAACCTTTACGTTTGTCCCAAATGCAGTCACCACACCCGCATCGGCGCGCGTCAGCGCCTGAACTGGTTCCTCGACGAGGGTGAGAAGGTTGAAATCGGCGCCGGGGTTCAACCCGAGGACATCCTGAAGTTCAAGGACAGCAAGCGCTACAAGGATCGCCTGGCCCAGGCGCAGAAGGCGACTGAGGAGAAGGACGCCCTGGTGGTGCTGGCGGGCAAGCTGCTCGGCAACCCGGTGGTCGCCAGCGCGTTTGAATTCCAGTTCCTGGGCGGCTCGATGGGCTCAGTGGTGGGGGAGCGTTTCCGTCGCGCCGTGGAGCATTGCATTGCCCACCGCGCGCCGCTGGTGTGCTTCACCTCAAGTGGCGGCGCACGCATGCAGGAGGCGCTGTTCTCCCTGCAGCAGATGGCCAAGACCAGCGCCGCGCTCGCCAAACTGGCGCAGGCGCGCTTGCCCTACGTGGCGGTCATGACCGACCCCACCATGGGCGGTGTCTCCGCCAGTTTGGCAATGCTGGGTGATCTGAACCTCGCCGAGCCGCGCGCGCTCATCGGCTTTACCGGTCCGCGCATCATCCAGCAGACCATGCGCGAGACCTTGCCCGAGGGATTCCAGCGCAGTGAGTTTCAGCTCGAACATGGTGCGGTGGACATGATTGTGGATCGGCGCGACATGCGTGATCGCATCGGCGGCATGCTGAACATGCTGATGAAGCTGCCCGCGCACGCGGCATAGATGAAGGCAGTCACGCGCACGCTGGCGCAATGGCTGGCGTTGCAGGAGCAGGTACACACCCGCGCCATCGATCTGGGGCTGGATCGCGTCGGGACCGTGGCGCGAACCCTGGGCGTGGATCGCCCGGCCTATCGGGTCATCACCGTGGGGGGCACCAACGGCAAGGGCTCGACGGTCGCTACGCTTGAAGCATTGCTGCTGGCGCTTGGGCTGCGGGTCGGCTGCCTCACCTCACCACACCTTTTGCGCTACAACGAGCGCATCCATGTCCAGGGCCGCGAGGCCACCGACGCCGAGCTGGTCGAGGTATTCGAGCGCATCGAGGCGGCGCGTGGCAGTACGACGCTGACCTTCTTTGAGTACAACACCCTGGCGGCGCTGCTGCTGTTCGCTGACCAGAAGATGGACGTGGCGGTGCTGGAGGTGGGACTGGGCGGGCGGCTGGATGCCGTCAATCTGGTGGATGCGGACGTGAGCGTGCTGTGTTCGGTGGGCATGGATCATCGCGACTGGCTGGGCGACACCTTGGAGGCGATTGGCGCGGAAAAGGCCGGAATATTCCGCGCGCATCGACCCGCCGTGCTCGGCACGCCGCAGCTGCCCGACAGCGTCTATGCCGCCATCGAGCAGCTGGGTGCCCAGGCGGTGGTGGCCGAGCGCCAGTTCAGCTGGCACATCGATGCGGACGGCTGGACCTATCGGGGATTGCAAGGGGAGATCGCCGCAATTCCGGCGCCGCGGCTCGTGGGCGCCATTCAGTACCGCAACGCGGCCACCGCGCTGGCCGCGATCGAATCGCTGATACGCAGCGCAGGTCCGCAATGGCGCTGGCCGCCGCTGCGCCGCCAGGTCATCGCTGCCGGGTTGGCGAAGGTCGACATCGCCGGGCGCTTCCAGGTGATTGCGGGTCCGGTGGAGTGGATACTGGATGTTTCGCACAACGAGCCGGCGGCACAGATCCTCAAGGCGAATCTTGCGCAGCGGCCAGTCCCGGGCCGCACGCTCGCGGTGTGCGGAATACTCCAGGACAAGGATGCCGGCGAAATTGCCCGCGTGCTGGCGCGATCTGCGGAAATCTGGATCGCCTGTGCCCTGCCGGGTCCACGCGGCGGCAGCGCAGCGGACCTGGCCGCCCGCCTGGCGCCCCACATTCGCGTTACGGCACAGGCGGCTTCAGTGGCCGAGGGCTGTACGATGGCGCGCGAGCTCGCGCGGCCGGGTGATCGGGTGCTCGTATTCGGCAGTTTCAGCACCGTCACCGCGGCGCTGGAATGGCTGCCGCTACAATGACGCGATACTGAGGCCGATTTGGAACAGCAAGCCAAAGAGAGACTTACCGGCGGCGTCATCCTCGTCGTCCTGCTGGTGCTGCTGGTGCCGGAGCTGCTGACCGGACCGCGCCCGGTGCTGCCGCCAGCTGCCGTACAGCCCGATCAGGCGCCGATGCGCTCGTACACCATGGATCTTGGCGAATCACCGCGTGCGAGCCGCGGACCGGTGGCAGCATCGACCACCGCGCCGCCCACCGCCGCGCCCGCCACCGACTCGGTGGCGGCCAGCAGCGCGCCGGCGCAGGACACACCCACGCCGGCAGCGGCCAGCGCACCAGCCCTTTCGCCAGCCGCACAGCCAACCATACAGCCAACCGCACCGGCGCCTGCGCGTGTGCCCGCGCCCTCGCATGGCGCCGGAACATGGACCGTGCAGCTGGGTACTTTCAGTAATCGCGACAACGCCGCACGGCTGGTGAGCAGACTTAAGTCGCATGGGTTCAGCGCCGCCATTTCGGAGGCCACGAAGAACGGCCACAAGCTGTTCCGGGTCCGGAGCGGAGCGGAGCGCGATCGGGCGGCTGCCCAGAGGTTGCAGGGGCGCCTGCAGGCCGCGGGCGAAAAGGGCGGAGAAATCGTTCCGCGATGAAAAACGTGAGGCCGCCTGCGCCTTTGCAGCGCACCTCTAGTACAATCCCCGGCGCCATTTCTGCCCGCCACAGGCCTTGATGCACCCCTCATTTCATCTCAATACCGCCGACTACCTGATTATCGCGACCGTAGTCATTTCCGCCACTGTAGGGCTGCTGCGAGGCTTGTTACGCGAAGTCATCGCCCTCATCACCTGGATTGTTGCTGCATTCGTGGCCTGGCACTTCGCGGGCGTGCTGGAGCCTCACCTGGGCGGGCTACTCAGACAGGACGATGTGCGCCCCTGGGTGGCCAGGCTGATTCTATTCATCGCGGTGCTGCTGCTGGGCAGTGCGGTTGGCGCAATCATCGGCTACTTCGTGCGCCTGTCCCTGTTTGCCGGCATTGACCGCTTCCTCGGGCTGGTGTTCGGCCTGTTGCGCGGGGCGCTGATTGTCGGGGCTGCCGTGATCGTGTGCCAGGTTCTGCGCCTGGACGCGGAGCCATGGTGGCACCAGTCGGCGCTGCTGCCGTTCGGGCAGGACGCGGCGTCCGTGTTGTGGTCGTTGGGTGGCAGTCGCTTCAAGCATCGCGAGGTTTCCGCGGCAAATCTCGTGGTGCCGTAAGACTTTAGCGGGAGGTCGGGCATGTGCGGATTAGTGGGGATCGTCGGGACCAGTCCCGTCAATCAGCGCCTGTACGATGCGCTCACGGTGCTGCAGCACCGCGGCCAGGACGCAGCCGGTATTGCCACGGCCGCCGGTGGCGCGCTGTCAATCCGCAAGGGCAGCGGTCTGGTGCGCGATGCATTCCAGCAGCACGACATGCTGGAGTTACGCGGTGACATGGGCGTTGGCCATGTGCGTTATCCCACTGCGGGCGCGGATGGCGCGACCGAGGCGCAACCCTTCTATGTGAATGCGCCGTACGGCATCTGCCTGGCCCACAACGGCAATCTGACCAACGCCCTGGAACTGGCCGATGTATTGATCCGCGAGGACCGCCGGCATCTGAACACGACCTCTGATTCGGAAGTGCTGCTGAATGTATTCGCCTCGGAGCTGCAGCGTGTCGGCACTCCCCGCGTCACCCCGGGGGACATCTTCGCGGCGCTGAATGCGGTCTACCGTCGCTGCCGCGGCGGCTATGCGGTGGTCGCCATGGTGATCGGCCATGGCATCCTCGGCTTCCGTGACCCCAACGGCATACGACCACTGGTCCTGGGACGGCGCGAGACGGCCAAGGGACCGGAGTGGATGCTGGCCTCGGAGAGCGTCGCACTCGACATGCTTTCATTCCAGCTGGTGCGCGACATCGGCCCGGGCGAGGCCGTGTTCATCGACGAGCAGGGCAGGTTGCATTCCCAGCAACTCGTCGCGAGCGTTCAGCACACCCCGTGCATATTCGAGTACGTGTACTTCGCGCGGCCGGACTCGATCATGGACAACATCTCGGTGTATCGCGCGCGCATGCGCATGGGCGATCGGCTCGCGGACAAGATCCTGCGGGCGCGCCCGGACCATGACATCGATGTGGTTATCCCGATCCCGGACACCAGCCGCACCGCGGCGCTGCAGTTGGCACAGCGTCTGGGTCTGAAGTACCGCGAGGGGTTCACCAAGAATCGTTACATCGGCCGCACCTTCATCATGCCCGGACAGGAAATGCGCGAGAAGTCCGTGCGCCGCAAGTTGAACGCGGTGGATATGGAATTTCGTGGCAAGACCGTGCTGCTGGTGGATGACTCCATCGTGCGCGGCACCACCTCGGCGCAGATCGTGGAACTGGCGCGCGAGGCCGGCGCGCGCAAGGTGTACTTCGCATCGGCCGCACCGCCGGTGCGCTTCCCGAACGTCTACGGAATTGACATGCCCGCCGCCAGCGAGCTGGTGGCCAGTGGCCGAACGGATGAGGAAATCCAGGGCGTCATCGGCGCCGATTGGCTGATCTACCAGGATTTGCCGGATCTGGTCGCGGCCTGCCTGCATGACAATGCGAAGATCACCCAGTTTGATACCTCGTGCTTCTCGGGTTCCTATATCACCGGAGATGTGACCCCCGAGTACCTGCAACGCCTGCAGAACGAGCGCTCCGACGCCGCCAAGGCGCTGCGCCGCGATGAGCGCCGCGGACCCTTGCGCGTCGTGCGTTGACCGTGACCGACAACGATCCGCGCCGTCAGCTGTTACTCGAATTGCTGCAGGCGGGTCTCGCGGCCGTGGACGGGCGCCGTCGCACGGCTGACAGTCTCAAAACCCTGATCGTCGCGAGCAGCACGCCCACGCGTTACCACGTGGCGGCCGTGGGCAAGGCCGCCTGTGCGATGGCCCTGGGGGCACACGATGCGTTGGGTGACAGCATCCTGCGCATGCTGATCATTGCCAAGGATGGTCATCGCGATGCGGGCGTGGAGGATCTGCCCGGCGTCGAGGTCATCGAAAGCAGCCATCCCATGCCCGATGAGCGATCGCTGCGCGCCGGGCAGCGTCTGGTCGAGTTCGTGGCGCAGATGCCGGCGGCGGTGCTGCCGGTGTTCCTGATTTCCGGGGGTGCCTCAAGTCTCGTGGAAGTGCTGGCGCCGGGCAGTACCCTGCAAGACCTGCGGCAGCTCAATGCCACGGGCCTGGCCAGCGGCGAGGACATCGCCGAGTTGAATGCGCGCCGGCGCACCATCTCGCGCCTCAAGGGGGGCGGCTTGACCGCCCGTCTGCAGGGTCGTGCGGCGCTGGCCTTGTTTGTATCGGATGTGCCCGGGGATGATCCGGCCGTCATCGGCAGCGGCATTCTCGGCCCGGTGGCCACGCGTGCCGACCCCGTGGACCAGGTGACCCGCCGCGTCATCGCCCGCATCGAAGATGCCATGCAGGCGGTGGGAGCGCGCGCGCTGGACCTGCGCACCTGGATCAGCGCTGGGCGATTCGCGGGCGATGCCGACCGGTTGGCGGTGCGCCTGACCCATGAGCTGTGTCTGAGCGCGGCCCAGGTGTGTGTGTGGGGCGGCGAGTCCGTGGTGCGCTTACCGGCGAACCCCGGTCGGGGCGGACGTAACCAGCACCTGGCGCTGGCGGCGGCGCGACTGATCGCCGGGGAGGAGGAGTTGCTGTTCCTCGCGGTGGGAACCGATGGCACCGATGGCCCCACCGATGATGCGGGTGCCCTGGTGGATGGAGAAACCTGCGCCCGCGTGACCGTCGCAGGCCTCGACGTGGAGCGCAGTTTGTTGGCCGCGGACTCCCAGGCGGCCCTGGCGGCCGCGGGCGATCTGATCCACACGGGGCCAACGGGCACCAATGTCGGGGATCTTGCGGTGGGCCTCAAACTCTCGACCGCCCAGGCGCGCAGCTGGTACGAGCGTAACCCCGGCGGCCATTGGCCCGTGCGGTAAGCTGCCGGAATGCGCCTCATGGTGATCGGCGATGACCCTGCACTGTGCGCGCGCTTGCGCAACAGCGTCGAAGTGCGCTGGCTGCAGTCGGAGGTTGTCGAATACAACCCCGTGCAACGCGGCTCGCTGCCGGAGGAAATCCGTGCGCAAGGCTTCGATGTGGCGATACTCGATCATGCCTGGTGCGACCCGGACGGTGCGGCGCGCAGTATCGATGAACTGACACGTCTGACGGTGCGCGCCGGATTCGCGCCAGTGGTATTTCTAGGCGAGCAGTCCGGGGATGCGTTGTGCGAGGCTGCACTGAATTCCGGCGCGTGCGCCGCCGTGGGCCGCCACGAGGACGCCGGCGAAGCGCTGCTGGCCGCGATCTCCGGCGCCGCGGCGCTGCAGTCGAATGCCCGGGCGCAGCGCCATCACTCCGGCCAGCTTGCGCAGGAACAGCGCTTCAGTGGCGCGCGCATTCCCGGCTATCGACGCATTCGTACCCTTGCCACCGGGCACTTCGCCGAGCTGCATGTGGCCGAGAGTGACCTGCGCGGCGAGCTCGTCGCCATCAAAGTTGCGCGCGATGTGACCACCGACTCGGAACTGGACCATGCCTTCCGGCGGCTGCTGCAGGAGCACGACATGGCGCAACGCGTGGATCCGCAGTTCGTCGTGAAGGTGTACGACTTAGGCATAAACGATGAGCATGCCTACATGATCATGGAGTACTTCGATGCCGGGGACCTGCGGCGGCGACTGCGAGCGCCACTGCGCGCCAGCGATGCCCTGCTCACGGCGCAGGCCATTGCGCGCGGACTCGCTGCCGTGCACGCCACCGGGGTCCTGCATCGCGATCTGAAGCCCGCGAATGTCATGTTGCGGCGGGATGGTGGGGTGGCGCTCATTGATTTCGGTCTGGCCAAGGATGCAGCCCTGGAGGCCGACATCACCGATGTGGGACAGATCATCGGCACACCGCACTACATGAGCCCGGAGCAGGGACATGGTGAGCCGATCGATGTGCGCAGCGACCTGTACAGCCTGGGCGTCATCCTGTTTGAAATGCTCACGGGCCGTAAGCCGTATATGGCTGAAAATCCCATGGCCATTATCTACATGCACCGCAAGGCGCCGGTGCCGCCTTTGCCGGAAGCCTATGCCGCGTTGCAGCCCCTGGTGCATCGGCTGCTGGCAAAATTACCCGAGGACCGCTTCGAGTCGGCGCCGGACGCGGCCGTTGCGATCGGTGAGGCGCTGGCGCAATTGCGGGCGCGGGAAGTGACGGCGTGAGCGCGCCGAGCAGCGCGACCGTGCCGCAGCAGATCCTGCTTGCTGCAACGCCTGACGGGTGGGTGGCCGCGGCCTGTGAGCGCTGGCAGGAACTGCTCGTGGATCACCTGGGTTGTGAGAAGAAAGCAGCCTCCACGGCCTTGGCACTGCTGTTTGCGTACCCCGAAGATGAGGCCATGACCTTGGCATTGTCGCGCCTGGCGCGTGAGGAACTGCGGCACTTCGAGCAGGTGCAGGCGCTGATGAAGGCCTTGCACGTGCCATTCACGCGGTCCAAGCCCGGCCGCTACGCCGGCGGCTTGCGGGCGGTGTCGCGTACTTCAGAACCGCATCGCAAACTTGATCTGCTGTTGACCGGTGCGTTGATCGAGGCGCGCTCCGCGGAACGCTTCGCGGTGCTGGCACCGCGCTTGCCTGCGCCGCTGGACGGGTTCTATGCACAGCTGCAACGTTCCGAGGCGCGGCACTTCCAGCTGTATCTGCGCCTGGCGATGGCGGCGGCGCAGGACAGCGGCCTTGACTGGCGTGAGCGGCTTGCGGTGCTCGCGCGGCGCGAAGCGGATTTGGCCACGACGCCGGATGATCAGTTCCGCTTTCATTCCGGTCCGCCGCAGCCCCGCGCGCCTTAAGGTTTCACGCGGTCGTATTCCAGGGTGTACTGGAAGTCATAGATACCGGAGTTGGTGATGGTGGAGATGACCGAGAGCGTCCCGTCATTATCCAGTGAGTAGCGCACGTCCGACTGCGGACCCTTCTCGCCCACCTTGGTGCGGATCAGGTAGGTGCCGCTCTCCCACCCCAAGGTCCGATCGGCCGTACCGGCCGTCGTGGTGACCGTGCTTTTCTCACCCGACACGTAGGCGTTGGTGACGTGCTTGCCGTCGGGCATGGTGATGTTTACCGTAAGCCCGGTCGCACTCTGGGTGATCGACAGATGGGGCGGCATGGCGAAGTGGTGTTCCGGCGATCCGGCACGGCCGGGGCCGCCCAGTTGCGTGCCGCCGCCGCGGCCCATGCCACGACCGCCGCGGTGCCCGCCGCGAGACCCAGTCTGACCGCCCGATTGATCCGGCGTACCGGTCACCGCAGATTGAACCGGAACCGCTTCCTGTGGGAAGTCACTCAGGGCAAGATCGATCTGCCACTCGCCGCTCAAGTCCAGTCCGCGGGGCGCCCGCGTGGCGAGGGTCGTGGAGCAGCCGCCGAGCCCCGCGCCGGAGCCAATGACGAAAAGTGCTGACAGGATGCAACTCAGTCGTGACAATTGTTGTCTCCGTTGGGACGGGTCGCGCGTTGCACACAAATGCGCAGACTGTCGAAGTTCGCTGGATGGGTTGTTTTGAACAATCTCTTACAAATACTCAGCTTCGGTCACGTGCCGGGGCAGGATGCTTCAAGCCATGACTGACCAACCGCATATCCTGATTGTTGATGACGATCGCGAAATCCGCGCATTGCTCGCCAAGTATCTCGAGACCAATGGCTTTCGCACAACACCTGTTGCAGATGGCAAGGCCATGTCTGCGGCAATGCAACACACTCATTTCGATCTGATCGTACTGGACCTGATGCTGCCTGGCGATGATGGTCTGGCGCTGTGCCGGGAACTGCGCCGGCATTCACAGGTGCCGATCATCATGCTCACGGCCCGCGGCGAGGATGTGGATCGCATCGTCGGCCTGGAGGTCGGCGCCGATGATTATCTGGCCAAGCCGTTCAACCCGCGCGAGCTGCTGGTGCGAATCAAGGCGGTGCTGCGCCGGGCAGCCCATGCACCCAAGGATCCGGATTCGGCGGTGGTGCGCAGTTTCCGCTTCGGCGGCTGGCAGCTCAACACAACTACCCGTACTCTCACCGATACCGAAGGGGGCTCGGTGGCACTGAGCGGCGCGGAATACCGGCTGCTGACGGTATTGCTGGGCTCGCCGAGCCGGGTTCTGTCACGCTCGCAGCTGGCCACCCTGCTGCGGGGGCGCGAAGCGGATCCTCAGGATCGCAGCATCGATGTGCGCGTGAGCCGGCTTCGCCAGTTGTTGGGCGATGATGCGCGTGCATCGCAGATCATAAAAACGGTCTACGGAGAAGGATACGTTATTGGGGTTGCGGTCGAGACCGCCTGAGGGAAAGGTACGGCCACGCGGCTGGCGAGTGTCCCTTTGGCCGCGGTCGCTCTTTGGTCAGCTGTTTATCGCTGTGCTCATCGGAGTGCTGGCGGCCACGCTCATTTCCCTGTTCCTGGTATCCCGGGAGCGGGACCGGACACTGGTGCAGGCCTCGGTGCGCGAGTGGTCACGGCGCGTGGTCGACATGACCGCCTCCATGCAGCTGCT
>DATHOA010000014.1:0-11058 GCA_035485475.1 Steroidobacteraceae bacterium
ACTCGTGTATGCTCCGCCCCGGCTCGTGATCTTTCAGCCTTGTTTGCAATGACCTTTGTCCACACCGACCTTCAGTCAAACCGACAATCGGCTGCGCCCAGGCGGGCGCTGCTTCCCGTCAAGAAGCTGCACCTCAAACAAAGTATCCGCGAACCAGGAGGCAGGCCTTCCTGCCGGATGTTCTATTTTCATTTCGTGAGTAACTGTTAGTGACCAAATTATTTGTTGGAAATCTTCCCTTCTCTGCAACTGAAGAGGCGGTCCGCGCCCTGTTCGAGAAGCATGGCACGGTCGAGAAAATCGCGCTGATCACCGATCGCGAGACCGGTCGTCCCCGTGGCTTCGGCTTCGTGGAAATGGCCAATGCCGATGCCTCCCGCGCCATGTCGGCGCTGAACGGCACCGACTTTGAGGGTCGCAGCCTTAAGATCGACGAGGCCCAGGCGCGCGAGCGCAGCGGTGGTGGCGGCGGCGGCGGTGGCGGCGGTGGCAACCGCGGCTACGGCGGTGGCGGCGGCGGTGGTGGCGGCGGTGGCGGTGGTGGTGGCGGCGGTCGCCGCTACTAAGCATCGCGCCTCGATTCCGAGGCACAACGCTGGCGGGCTTCCGGAACCCCTCGAGGTCATTCCGGAGGTCCGCCATCATTCCTTCCTACCCAATGGATCGTCGTGATGAAGACGAAGAGCTACCTTGTCCAGGACGATTGCCGCCGCATCATGGATGCAGCAGTCGCCCACGCCCGCGCCAAGAACTGGGCGGTCAGCATTTGCATCTGTGACGACGGGGGTCACATCCTGCGCGTCGAGCGCCTGGATGGCGCCCCGCCCTTCACGGCCCAGATGGCAGTCGCCAAGGCGACCACGGCCGCGCTCGGGCGCCGCGAGTCCAAAAGCTTCGAGGATGTCATCAACCAGGGCCGCACGGCACTGGTGACGGCACCGCTACAGGGGCTGCTCGAAGGGGGCGTCCCCATCAGCGTCGATGGCCAGGTCATCGCGGCGGTCGGAGTCTCCGGTGTCAAGTCGATCGAAGACGCCGAAATCGCGCGCGCCGGCATCGCCGCGCTGTAATTCACACCGCCGGTTCGATCACCGGCAGCGCTTTTCCCTTCCAGCGAAAGCGCCAGGTCGCACCCTTGCGCAGGTGAGTCACCAGCGCCGGTTGGAAGATCCCCACACAGGTTCCCCCGCTGCGCCGCACGCTCGGGTAGATCACGCCCATGGACCCCGCCGCCAGCAACCGCTCGGCCAACAGCTGCGAGGCCACATAACTGTCCGGTGCCAGACAGCGGGCGAACGCGGGTGCGTCACGCAGGTCATGCAACGGTGCGCTCACATCAGCCTGGTAATCATCGTAGGTGACCTCCTCCTGCAGGCAGCCGATCTCCGCCAGCTGCACCGACTTGTGAAAGGCAACTTCCGCCTGCGCCGTGCGGATCTCGAAGGCCGCGTACCAGGCGCCACGTTCCGGCCCGTTGAAGCGGCTGCCGAACGGGTGCGCGTGCGTGAAGGCCGCATTGATCGTGCGGTAGTAGGGCACGCCAAAGACCAGCTCGTGCACGCCGATGCCCGCTGAGCGCTGGTTTTCGGCGAGCAGGCGATCGTTGGTCGCGTGATCCAGGTCGAACAGGTCGGCCAGATGCGCCTCGTCATCGGCGATGAGCCCCAGGACGCTGCCGGGCTCGCTGTATTGAGAGGGGATGAGTCGATGCGTGTCGTAGCGGCGCACCAGGCTGACCGGCGGCAGCGCCGGGACGGCACGGCTCACACCCCGCCCCGCCGCGCATCCAGCAGGCGCCGCACGGTCTGCAGCGCCGGCACCCCGCCGCGGACCAGGTAGGCCAGCGGTGTATCACCGGCGAACAGGCGGTTCGTATTCGGCAGTTGCACCCACTGATCCGCCAGCGCGCGCGAGTGCAGGATATGCAGCGCCTTGAAGATGCCGATCAGGTACGACACCCGCAGCAGCCGGTCGGCCTCCAGCACCTTGCCCGCCGCGGCACGCTTGAGCTCGTAGTAGGGGCCATTGCTCACGCCCCCGAGCAGTGCGCGGGCATCCTCGTCCCGGACCTGCCAGCGTTCCATGATGTTGAAGAATGCCTTCAGGCCCGAGGCGCTCAGGCGCTCGCGCTCGGCACGGGAGTTCAGATCCACCAGCGGCGAGGGTTCGTAACGCGATTCCGGATAGGTCAGTGCGGGCATCGGATTCTCCGGCATGGGCCTCCTATATGGGATATACTACGCTCCGGATCAGTAGTACTCAAATTCGCCCCAGGCAGGCCGACAGCTTCCCGTCGCAGAAGTTCCCAGGGCCAAATTGGGCTTGCCGACAACCATCAGTGCTGCGAGCATTGCCGCCCACCGTGCAAGTCAACCCCCCCAAGCCCGCCGCGTTGTGCTGCGCACTGCCCGACGCAGGAGTTTCCATGTCCAGATTTTCCGCTCACCGCCCCACCTACCGACTGCTGCTCGTGCTGCCCTTGCTCGCGCTGTGCAGCTGCGGTAACGACAACCTGGGTGCGGTGATCACCGTGCCCAATTCGGTGGTCGTTTCGGATCTGAATGGTGATGGCACCCTCGATGTGGCGGTCGTCGCGGCCCAGATCGATCAAACCGGTCTCACCCAGCCGCCCGGGCTGCTCGGGACCATGCTGAACATCAAGGCGACGCCGGGTCTGTTTTCGCCGACCGTTCAGTACGAGACCTCCAGCTCCCCGCCCTCGGGCCTTGCGGTCGGGGACATCGTCGGCAACGGTAGCCATGACCTGGTGTCGGCAAACTTCAATGCGGGCACGCTCTCCTTGTTCACGGAAACCTCACCGACCTCCGCGGTGTACAACAAGGCGACGAGCATCACCGTGGGCGGCCACCCCAACGATGTGCAGATCGCCGATATCAATGGCGATGGCCTGCCGGATCTGATTGTCGCGGATGACACCGGCAAGGTGACGTACCTGCTGCAAAGTTCGACCAGCCCGGGCACCTTCCTGCCGCCGGTGAGCCTGCCGATCACCAATCGTGGGATCGCCGTGGCCGTGGGCGACCTGAACGGGGATGGCCTGGTGGATCTGGCGGTCACCAGCTTCGATGTAAATGGTGACTTCGGCCTGGTGACCATTTACTTCCAGGATCCGAGCCATCCGGGCACCTTCCTTCCCACCCCTGCCACCATCGTCGCCCTGGGCGAACCGGTCCAGATCCGGATTGCGGATGTGAACGGGGATGGCGCCAAGGACCTCGTGATTGCCTGCCAGGGGCTGGGTGCCGCCGGCAATCCCACGGCCGACCCGTCCTCGTCGGCCTACGCCGAATCCCTCTTTGGCGCGATGGTCATCCTGCAGAACTCCGCCACCCCCGGCAGCTTTGCCACGCCGGTGATGTACGCGGCGGTCGAAGGTACCCTCAGTTTGGCCGTGGCTGATCTCAACGGTGACGGGTTGCCGGATATCGCGATGGTCAGCTTGTATCCACAAGGCCAGGGCTATGTCGCCACCCTGATGCAGGACCCCAGCGCCCCCGGGACCTTCCTTGGCGCGGCCACGTACGCGGGCTTCGGCCAGCCGGTCTCCATTGTCATCGGCGATATGGATAACGACGGCCTGCCGGACCTGGTCACGGCCGATGGGACGGGAGCCGTGTGGTACAAGAACCTGACGGCCACCCCGGGCTCCTTCGCGATTCAGGCGCAGATCGGCCAGCTCGGAAACCAATAAGTGATCTAGGCACGGGTGGCCCGCTGCAGTTTCGAGCGGGTCGCACCGTACCAGGCATACACCGCCAGGCCGATCACCAGCCAGAAAATAAATCCGATCCAGGCCAGGCGCGGCAGGGTGGCCATCAGGCCCGCGCAGCACAGTGCGCCCGCCAGCGGCACCCAGCTGCCGCCGGGGGCCTTGAATGGCCGCGGCAGGTCCGGGCGGGTGCGGCGCAGCACCAGCACTCCCCCACAGACGATGCCGAAGGCCAGCAGCGTGCCCATCGAAATGATGTCGTTGAGCAGCGCCAGCGGCAAAAGCCCCGCCGCAATGGAGGAGACCACGCCGGTCACGATCGTGCCGATATGGGGCGTGCGGGTTCGGGGGTGCACTCGCGCGAAGGCCGCCGGCAGCAGGCCATCACGACCCATCGCATAAAAAATCCGGACCTGGCCCATGAGGGTGACCAGCAACACCGATACCAGCCCGACCACGGCGACAAAACCCACCAGGTATTTCGCCCAGGCCACCGCCGGGCCGGCGCGATCGAGCGCGAGGTACATCGGATCCGGCACATCGAGGTCCTTGTAGCCCACGAGCCCCGTGACGACAAAGCTCACGGCCAGGTACAACGCGGCGCAGATCCCTAAACCCAGCAACAGACTCAATGGAACCGTGCGCTGCGGGTTGCGCGTTTCCTGGCCCATCGTTGAGACGGCATCGAAGCCGATATACGCGAAGAACAGGATGGCCGTGCCCTGGAACACCCCGGACCAGCCGTAAACCCCAAATTGACCGGTATTGGGCGGAATGTAGGGATGCCACAGCGAGGTATGCACGTACCCCGCGCCGACAAAGACGACCACCAGGATGGCAATCACCTTGGCCACGACCATGACGTTGTTGACCCGTGCCGAGGTCTTCAGGCCGCCGAGCAGCAGCAGGGTGCAGGCCACGGTCACGAGCAGCGCCGGCAGATTGGCGAACGTCGTGGTGCGGTAGATATGCCAGGCATCCTTCACATCGAAAGGCGCCGACATCCACGCCGCCGGCAGGTCCATGCCGAAGAACTGATGCAGCGAGGATTGCGCGTAGCCCGCCCAGCTGATGGCAACCAGGGAGGCGGAGAACAGGTATTCGAGCATCAGGCACCAGCCCACGGTCCAGGCGATGCCCTCGCCCAGGGTCGCATAGGTGTAGGAGTAGGCGCTGCCGGCCACCGGAATCATGGCGGCAAGCTCGGCATAGCACAGCCCGGCCAGCAGGCACACGATGCTCGCCAGCAGCAGCGAGATGCCGACCGCAGGCCCGGAATGCTCGGCCGCGACACTGCCGGTGAGCACGAAAATGCCGGCGCCGACCGTCGCACCGACGCCGATGCAGGTCAGTGCGAACACCCCGATGCTGCGCGGCAGGGCCGTCACCTCCCCGTCCACGCCGGCTTCCGAGCACAGCTCCTCGACGGGTTTGCGGGCCCAGATATTCACCAGCTGTTCAAACGCTGTTCAAGCGCGAATCAGCCTCAACAGTTCCGCGGTCTTCTCCTGCATCAGCGCCGTGCTGCCGCGGGATTCGACATTCAAACGCACCAGCGGCTCGGTGTTGGAGCCGCGCAGGTTGAAGCGCCATTGCGCAAACTCCACCGACAAACCATCGGTGAAGTCCACGTTCAACGCCCCACCCGCATAGACCTGCTGAACCCGGCTGATGACCGCCTGTGACGGGCCCTCGAGGTGGGTGTTGATTTCGCCGCTGGCCGGGAACAGCCGCATGCGATCACCCACCAGCTGTGAGAGGGTTTTGCCGGAATCGCAGATCACCTGCAGCACCAGCAGCCAGGGAATCATGCCGCTGTCGCAATAGGCGAAAGTGCGAAAATAGTGATGGGCGCTCATCTCCCCGCCATAGGCGCCATCGACTTCGCGCATCTTCTGCTTGATGAACGCATGGCCGGATTTCGACAGCACCGGCACGCCCCCGGCGCGGGTCACCACATCAATCGTGTTCCAGGTCAGGCGCGGGTCGTGCACGATGCGCGCGCCCGCCTCGCGCTTCAGGAACACTTCGGCGAGCAGGCCGACCAGGTAGTAGCCCTCGATGAAGGTGCCCTCCTCGTCGAAGAAGAAGCAGCGATCATAGTCGCCGTCCCAGGCCAGACCCACATCGGCACCGGATGCGAGCACCGCCTTGCGGGTGGTATCTCGATTCTCCTCGAGCATCGGATTGGGCACACCATGCGGGAAGCTGCCATCGGGCTTATGGTTCAGCTTGATGAATTCGAACGGCAGATGCGGCTGCAACAGGTCCACGATCAGACCGGCGCCGCCGTTGCCGGCATTCACGACCACCTTCAAGGGCGTGAGCCGGTCGGGGTCGATGTAGCCGAGCAGGTGCTGTACGAAGCGCGCGCGGATGTCGAGGCTCTGCAGCGTGCCGGCCTGCGCGGCACGGGCGGGATATTTGCCGGCGGCGATGGCAGCCTCGATGTCCTTCAGGCCGGTATCGGCGCTGATGGGTCGGGCGCCCTCGCGCACGAACTTCATGCCGTTGTAGTCCGGTGGATTGTGGCTGGCCGTGACCATGATGCCGCCGTCCAGTTGCCACTGCCAGGTCGCGAAGTAACTGCCCTCGGTCCCGCACAGGCCGATATCCAGCACATCGACGCCGGACTCGGTGAGCCCGCGCGTCAGCGCGCGCGCCAGGCCTGGACTGGTCTGACGGATGTCATAGCCCACCGCCACCGTGCGCGGCTGTACGAAGCCGGCATAGGCACGACCGATGTCATAGGCCAGCGGCTCGTTGATTTCATCGGGAATGCGCCCCCGGACATCGTAAGCCTTGAACGCGGTCAGCTTCCTCATCTAAGGCTTCTCACGGTGCTGGTCGATGTCCTGGCGCCCGTACTGATCCTGCAGGCGCACGATGTCATCGTCGCCCAGGTAGGACCCGGACTGCACCTCGATCAAATGCAGCGCAATCTTGCCCGGGTTTTCGATGCGGTGGATCACCCCGACGGGGATGAAGGCCGATTGGTTCTCTTCGAGCAGGAACACATCCTCGCCGCGGGTGATGCGTGCCGTGCCGGATACGACCACCCAGTGTTCGGCGCGATGATGATGCAGCTGCAGCGACTGGCTCGCCCCCGGACTGATGCGCAGGCGGTTCACCACGAACCGGGCACCACTTTCGATGCGATCGTAGCTGCCCCAGGGACGAAACACCTCCCGGTGCAGGGAATGCTCATAGCGTCCCTGTTCCTTGAGCCGGTTCACCAGCTTCTTCACGTCCTGCACGCGATTACGCGGCGCCACCAGCACCGCATCCTTGGTCTCCACCACCACATGATCGTTGAGCCCGACGGTTGCGAGCAGGCGGCTCTCGGCATACAGGTAACAGCCCGAGGAATCCTCCAGCAGCACATCCCCGTGCGTGACATTGCCGTCCGCGTCCGCATCGCTCGCTTCATGCAATGCCGACCAGGATCCGACATCGCTCCACCCCGCATCCAGGGGCACCACCACGGCACCGGCGGTTTTTTCCATGACGGCATAGTCGATGGAATCACTCGGACAACGCTCAAAGGCCGGCGCTGACACGCGGGTGAAATCCAGATCCGCCACACCGCCCGCGAAGGCGGCGCGGCAGGCCGCGGCCATTTCCGGCGCCAGGTGTGCCAGCTCGGCCAGATACCGGCTCGCGCGAAACAGGAACATGCCGCTGTTCCAGTAGTAGTCCCCGGCCGCGACGAACTGCTGGGCATGGGCCAGATCCGGCTTTTCGACAAAGCGGGCGATGCGAAACACCGCACCGTGCGGCTCCCCGCGCTGAATGTAGCCGTAGCCGGTTTCGGGGGTTCCCGGCACGATGCCGAAGGTCACCAGCTCCCCCTGCTCGGCCGCCGGCAATGCGAGATGGACCGCCTGCTGGAACACGGCCGTGTCGCGGATCACATGATCGGCAGGCAGCACCAGCAGCAGTGGATCGACCTCGCCCGCATCACGCAGCGCCGCCAGCGCCGCCAGTGCGATCGCCGGCGCCGTGTTGCGCCCAAAGGGCTCCAGGACAATGGCCCGCGGGGTGACCTTGAGCGCCCGCAGCTGCTCGGCCACCAGGAAGCGATGCGCCTCGTTGCACACCACGACCGGCGCGGCACACTCGAGCCCGTCCACCCGCAACGCGGTCTGCTGCAGCATGGTGCGCGGACCCAGCAGTGCCAGCAGCTGCTTCGGGTACAGCTCCCGCGACAGCGGCCACAGCCGCGTCCCGGCGCCGCCGGAAAGGATGACCGGTATCAGCATGATGGGATAGTAGCAGCCGCTGCCAGGGTGCCCAGCACCCGCCGCAGGCTCACGCGCCAATGATCCGGCTCCATTGCCAGTGCGCTCAGCAGTGCCCGCTTATCCAGCACGCTGTAACCCGGCCGACGCGCCGGGGTGGGATAGTCCACCGTCGCAATCGCCGACACCCGCACGCCCGGCGCCAACAGCCCCAACACGGTCGCCTCCTCGGCAATGGCCACCGCAAAGTCATACCAGCTGGCCACACCGGCATCCGTGAAGTGCTGCACGCCCGTGATGTCGGGCCGCGGCGCCAGTGCCCACAGCACGCCCGCCAGCGAATCCGCCGCCGTCGGGGTGCCGACCTGGTCGGCGACCACCCGCACCTGGCGCTTCTCAGCCATCACCCGCAGCATGGTGCGCAGGAAATTGGCACCCTGCGCCGCATACACCCAGGCCGTGCGCAGCACCACGGAGCTGTCAGGCGCCAGCTCGCTCACCGCCTGCTCCCCTTCGAGTTTGGTCAGCCCATAGGTCCCCAGCGGCGCCGTGGGGGCATCCGGGGCATAGGGCAGGCTAGCGCGGCCATCGAAGACGAAATCCGTGGAGATATGCAGCAGACGCGCGCCGCCGGCACGGGCGGCGCGGGCCAGGTGGCGCGGCCCCAGGCCATTGACGCGCCGGGCGGCATCGACCTCGCTCTCGGCCCGATCCACGGCCGTGTAGGCCGCCGCATTGATGATGACGGCGGGCCGATGCGCCTGCACGGCAGACGTGACGGCATCGGCATCACCGACATCCAGTTGCGCGCGCGTGAGGCCTATTGCGGTAACACCGGGCGGCACGCTGGCCAACAGGCATCGCCCGACCTGGCCGTGTGCGCCAGTGATGAGCACCTTCAAGGGTAGTATTCCGCGTCACGAAACGCGCGGGCCGCTGCATCGCGAGCGGAGATCACGGGTGCGATTCCGGCCGGCAGGGGCCATTTCACGCCCAGATCGGCATCGTCCCAGCGAATCGCGCGCTCATCCTGCGGATAGTAGAACTGCGTGCATTTGTACAGGAAGTGGACGGACTCACTCATCACCATGAACCCATGTCCAAACCCGGGGGGCACCCACAGCATGTGGTGGTTGTCCGCGGTGAGGTGCGCGCCCACCGAGCGACCAAACGTGGGCGAGCGGCGCCGCAGGTCCACGGCCACATCGAACACGGCGCCGGTGACCACCCGCACCAGTTTTCCCTGCGGCTTGGTCAGCTGGTAGTGCAGGCCGCGCAGCACATGCTGTTCGGAGCGGTTCTCATTGTCCTGAACGAATTTGAGATCCAGCCCGCCTGCGGCAAACTTGGCCTCGGTCCAGGACTCGAAGAAGTGGCCGCGGGCATCCTTGAACACCTGCGGCTTGATGAGCACGACCTCGGGGATCGCGGTGGGTTCAAATTCCATCCCGCAGATCCTCCTGCAGTACCTCGAGCAGATAGCTGCCGTAGCCGGACTTCGCCAGCGCCACGGCATGCTTTTCCATCTGCGCCGCATCGATGAAGCCGACCCGGTAGGCGATCTCCTCGGGGCAGCACACCTTCAGCCCCTGGCGCTTCTCGATCGCCTGGATGAACATCGCCGCCTCCAGCAGCGACTCATGCGTACCGGTATCCAGCCACGCCGTGCCGCGGCCCAGCAGCTCCACGTGCAGGTCGCCGCGTGCCAGGTAGGCGCGGTTCACATCCGTGATCTCAAGCTCGCCGCGCGGTGAGGGCTTCAGCGCGGCCGCAATGTCCAGCACGTCGTTGTCGTAGAAATACAGCCCCGTGACCGCATGGTGCGATTTCGGCTGGGCGGGCTTCTCCTCGATATCCAGGGCCCGACCCGCCGCATCAAAGCTCACGACGCCGTAGCGCTCCGGATCGCGCACGCGGTAGGCGAACACCGTGGCGCCCGCGGTGCGGGCCGCGGCCGCGCGCATCTGCTCGGGCAGTCCGTGGCCGTAGAAGATATTGTCCCCGAGCACCAGTACGCTGGGATCGTGCCCGATGAAGCGCCGGCCGATGGTGAACGCCTGCGCCAACCCCTCGGGCCGCGCCTGCTCGGCGTAGGTGAGATTGACGCCCCACTGGCTGCCGTTCCCCAGCAGATGCTGGTACAGCGGCAGGTCGGTCGGTGTCGAGATCAGCAGGATGTCGCGCACCCGGGCCAGCAACAACGTGGACAGGGGGTAATAGACCATGGGCTTGTCGTAGACCGGCAGCAACTGCTTGCTCACGCCGAGCGTGACCGGGTGTAACCGCGTCCCCGAGCCGCCGGCCAGCACGATGCCCTTCAGTGATGCCATAAAGCCCTATTCCCCTACCGCCTGACCCCGCCCGATGGCGTAGTAGGTAAACCCGAAGCGCTGCAGGATGGACGGATCGTAGAGGTTGCGGCCATCGAAGATCACACCGGCCGCCAGCGCGCTCTTCAGGCGATCGAAGTCGGGGCTGCGAAACTCCTTCCACTCGGTGGCAATGACCAGGGCGTCGGCCCCATCGGCCACCTCGTAGGGGTTGCTGCACAGCGTGAGACCCGCCTGGCCGCTGAAAATGCGGCGCGCCTCCTCCAGCGCGACCGGGTCATAGGCCCGAACCTTCGCCCCGGCCTGCAACAGCGCCTCGATGATCACCCGTGAAGGCGCCTCGCGCATATCGTCCGTGTTCGGCTTGAACGCGAGGCCCCACAGCGCAAAGGTTCGGCCCTGCAGCTGATCCTTGAAGTGATGCCGGATCTTGCGCACCAGCACACTCTTCTGCTGATCATTGACGGCCTCGACCGCCTCGAGCAGCCGCGGCTGGTGCCCGACTTCGTGGGCGGAGCGGATCAGCGCCTGCACATCCTTCGGGAAGCAGGAGCCGCCATAGCCAATGCCGGGATAAATGAAGCTGTAGCCGATGCGCAGGTCCGAGCCGATGCCCAGGCGGACCTTCTCGATATCCGCGCCGACCTTCTCGGCGACATTGGCGAGCTCATTCATGAAGCTGATCTTGGTCGCGAGCATCGCATTCGCCGCGTACTTGGTCAGTTCCGATGAGCGCACGTCCATGACGATGAGCCGT
>DATHOA010000015.1:0-13067 GCA_035485475.1 Steroidobacteraceae bacterium
TTGACCTGTGCCAACAGGGCCTCGCGCGAGCCCACCGGCCGGCTTTGCGCGCTCGCCCAGGCGCCGATGCGGCTTTCGCGGGCGCGGGAGGCAAAGTAGGCCTCGCTATCGGCGACCGGCGCCGTCTCGACCAGGCCTTCGATACGCACCTGGCGATGCATGTGATCCCAGTGCAGCACCGCCGCGGCGCGCGGATTGTCGGCCAGCTCCAGGCCCTTGCGGGACTGGAAGTTGGTATAGAACACGACATAACCGGGCACCCCGACCACGTCCTTGCACAGCACGATGCGCGCCGCCGGCAGGCCCTCGAGCGTGGCCGTGGCCAGGGTCATGGCATTCGGATTGGGCTGCAGGCGCCGTCGCCATGCCTCCGCCAACCACTCGCTGGCCAGCAGCAGGGGCTGCGCAGGCAGCGGATTACCCAGGATTTCGGTAGGAAGTTCGCCCATGCGGCAATGGTAAGCCGTCCGCTGGGCGCTTGCAGCGCCCGCGCGGCCCCCGTACAAGAGGGGTTACCGAAACGACAAGCCAGACCATGACCCGACCAGATATAACGCTCGATGACCTGCGCCGCGGCCTGAACGACCTGGACCGCCAACTGCTGACCACGGTGGCCGAGCGCCAGCGCCTCAGCCGCGAGGTGGCCCGTGTCAAACGCGATACCGGCTATCCGACCCGGGACTTCGAGCGTGAGCGCACCGTGATTCTGGGCGCCCGCAATGCCGCACAGGAGCTGGGCGTATCGCCGGATCTGGCCGAAAACCTCATGCGCCTGCTGATCCGCTCCTCGCTTGCGACCCAGGAACAGATCAGTGTCGCGACCAAGGGGGGCGGCTCCGGTCACCGGGCGCTGGTCATCGGCGGCAGCGGCAAGATGGGCCGCTGGTTCGTCGAGTTCATGGCCTCGCAGCGCTTCACGGTGGATGTGTTCGATCCGGCCGGCGCACCGCCCGGGTTTGCGGCCATCGCCGACTGGCGCAAGGCCGATCTGTCCGCCTACGACTACATCGTCGTCGCGACCCCGCTGGGCGCCACCGGCGGCATTCTCAAGGAGCTCGCGCTGTTGCGGCCTCCCGGCATCATTTTTGATGTGGGCTCCTTGAAATCGCCGCTGCGCGCGGGCCTGCAGGCCCTGAAGGCCCATGGCTGCCAGGTGACCTCCATTCACCCGATGTTCGGTCCCGATACCGAACTGCTTTCGGGCCGACACGTCGTGTTCGTGGACCTGGGCTGTCCGGTCGCACTGCAGAAGGTGCGCGACCTGTTCGCCGCGACCATGGTCGAGCAGGTGGTGACGAGTCTGGATGAGCATGACCGCCTGACGGCGTACATCCTGGGCCTGTCGCACGCGCTGAACATTGCATTCTTCACCGTGCTGGCCGACAGCGGCGAAGCCGCGCCGCGACTGGCTGAAATGTCGAGTACGACATTTGATTCGCAGCTGGAAGTGGCCACGCGCGTGGCGCAGGAGAGCCCGGAACTTTATTATGAGATCCAAAGTCTCAACGATTTTGGCGCCGAGCCGCTCGCGGCACTGGCGCGGGCCGTGGAGAGCATCCGCACCGCCGTGCTGTCCGGGGATCATGATGGCTTCGTGGCATTGATGAACCGCGGCCGCGAGTACCTCGAAGACCGACGTAGCGTTACCGAGAAGCGGGCCTGACCGGGAGCTAAGTCGAATGTCGAAGGCCTTAGCCGGGAATTCACCAGGAAGTCAGGACCCCGAGCGCCTGGAGATTCTGGAGCGCCAGAATCGCGAGCTGGTCGCACGCCTCGCCGAGGTGACCGCCGCCGCTGCGCTCAATGATGAAGTGCGGCGCAAGACGCAGGAGCGTGAGGTGGTCCTGCTGCAGACGACCTCACTGGCGCAGCTGATCGACCTGCTGCAATCCGGACTGCGCAAGTCGTTCCACCTGGATGCCGTGTCGCTGATCCTGCTTGACCCCCACCATGAGATGCGCCATCTGCTCATCGGGGAGTCGGCCTCCACGGGTACCCGCGGCGTGCAGTTCGTCGACTCGATGTTCGCCGTGGCGCCGCAGCTCGCGAACCTGGAACGACCCTGGTTCGGGCCGTTCAAGGAGGCCGAATATGCGCTGATGCTGCCGCAGGCGCGCCCCGTCGCCAGCGTCGCGCTCGTGCCGCTGCGTCGCGGCGAGCAACTCGATGGCGTCCTGGTCTTCGGTTCGCGCGACCCCGAGCGCTTCACGGCGGATCTGGCCAGCGATTACATGGCGCACCTGGGAATAATCGCGGCGATCTGCCTGGAGAATGCGGTCAATCGCGCCCGCCTGGTGCGCAGTGGCCTGACGGACTTCCTGACCGGATTTCACAATCGCCGTTACATGCAGACCCGGCTGCGCGAGGAGCTGGCGCGTGCGCAACGCGACAAGAACACCGTGGCCTGCATGATGATCGATGTCGATCACTTCAAGCGCATCAATGACGCGCACGGGCATATGGCCGGAGATTCGGTACTGCGCGAAGTGGCGATGCGCATCGATTCCGAAATCCGCATGAGTGACACGGGCGCGCGCTTTGGCGGCGATGAGTTCGCCATCGTGCTGCCCGGCGGCCAGATGCGCGATGCGGAGGCGCTGGCCCGCCGCATTCTCAAAACCGTCAGCAGCCGGCTGGTGCTGGTGACGCCGGGTGTGACCGCAACGATCACCTTGTCGATTGGCGTCGCGGTGGCAGGTCCGGTGGGCAATGCCCGCGACCTGAAGCCATTGGCGGAGCGGCTGATTGCCGAAGCGGATGCGGCCTTGTACAAATCCAAGGCGGCGGGCCGCAACTGCGTGACGGTGTCCACGACGGTCGTGAGCTGACGCGCGGTGAGGCCGTGGCTGGCGTCGTCATCTGGCGCGCGCCTGCCGCAGCAGCAACAGGAACAATGGCGTGCCGGCGACGGCCATGATGGCGCCGACCGGGAGCTGGCGGGGTGCCGCGACGGTGCGCGCGACCAGGTCGGCGAGTGCCAGCAGCGTGCCGCCGAGCACGGCGGCGGCCGGGGCGATGATGCGGTGATCATGAGTGCGGAACAGCAGCCGCGCAAAATGCGGGGTGATCAGACCCACGAAGCCGATGGTGCCCGCGCTCACCACCGCGATCGCGGTGAGTACTGCGGCCACGCCGTATACCACGCCGCGCCACACGGCTACCTCCAACCCGACGCTGCGCGCCCGCAGATCACCGGCCGCCAGCACGTTGAGCGGGCGTGCCAGGAGCACGGCGCCGCTGAGCGCGAGGGCGGCAATGCCCACGCCCAGCAGCGGATGGGTGTCCCAGGACAGATCGCCGGCCAGCCAGAACACCATGCTGCGCACCCGGCCCTCGTCGGCACTGGTCAGCACCAGAGTGACCAGGGCGCCACAGACGCTGGCCACGGCAACGCCGGTGAGCAGGACGCGCGTGGCACCGGCCTGGCGGGCCAGCGACCACACCACCACCAGCGTGAACAGGGCGCCCGCCGCGGCCGCGCCCTGCACGGCGATGGCGGCGAGGCCGGCAGCCATGGCGCAGATCGCGCCGAAGGCGGCACCGCCGGAGACACCGAGGATGTAAGGGTCGGCCAGCGGGTTGCGGAACAGCGCCTGCAGTGCCACGCCGGTCAGCGCCAGCAGGCTGCCGACCCCCAGGCCGTTGAGCAGCCGCGGCAGGCGCAGATCCAGTACCACGGCGCGCGTGAGCGGGTCGCCACCGCCGGCAAGCGCACGCAGAACCTGGGTGGGAGTTGCAAAGGTACTGCCGCAAATCAGCGACAGCGATATGACAACGGCCGCGGCAAGCAGCAAGGCTGCGGCACGCAGCCGGGTGTTTGCGGACCCGGCCATTCGAGGACCTCAGTGACCTGTCATTGTGGCAGACTTCAGTGTGAAACGGCATGAGTGACGTCATCGACACTGAAGGCTTCCGCGCCAACGTCGGCATCGTTTTGATGCGCGGCGACGGATTGGTGTTGCTGGGCCGCCGCGCCCGCGGCGGTGGCTGGCAGTTCCCGCAGGGTGGCATGCAGACCGGTGAGGCGCCCGAACAGTCGCTGTTCCGCGAGCTTCATGAAGAGATCGGTCTGAAGCGCGAGGATGTCGAACTGGTCGGCGCGACCCAGGACTGGATTCGCTACCGACTGCCCGCCCGCTACGTGCGCCGTGACCAGCTGCCGCTGTGCATCGGCCAGAAGCAGCGCTGGTTCCTGCTGCGGCTGCGTGATGAGGCCGCGAAGTTCGCCTTCACCGCCACCGCGGAGCCCGAGTTTGACCAGTGTCGCTGGTCGGGCTGGTGGGAACCGGTGCGCGAGGTGATTTTCTTCAAGCGTCCGGTGTACGCACAGATGCTGACGGAGCTTGCAGCCCTGGCGTTTCCACACGGCGCGCCGCCACTGCCCGCCTGGTGGGAAGAAGCCGGCGCGCGCGAGCTGTAATCCATGGCCGAGGCCACCGACAAGTTCGTCATCCGGCGCCACACGCCGGTACGCACGCTGCTGCTGCGCACGGCGGCCGTGCTCATCGGCCTGTTCGCGCTCTATGTGGTGTTTGAATTCGGTCGCTACAGTGCCGGTTTCGATCGCGCCTCGGCGGCCGCCGATCGCCGCGACCTGCAACAGGTGATTGTCGGGCTGAAGAACCAGATCCAGGACCAGCATGCGCAGATGGCGCAACTACAGATGCTGCAGGCCGGGGCCGCGCGCGAGCATGAGGAGGTCGGCCGCGAGATCGCCGAACTGCAGGCGCAGATCGATCGAGACCGGCAGGACCTGGCCGTGTATCGGGGCGTCATCGCGCCCGCCTCCAGTGGCAGTTCAGTGCAGGTGCAGCAGCTGCGCATCACGGCGGGTGATGCGGCCCAGCAGTTCGTGGCGCATCTGACGCTCATGCAGGGCGGCAAGCCGGACGTCACGGTCAACGGAGATGTGAGCGTGCGCATCACCGGCCAGTTGAACGGCGCGACCAGCGTTGTGGAGGGCACGAGTAGCACCCCCAAGGGCGCGGTCAGTTTTCGCTACTACCAGGCCGTGGACTACCAGATCCAGTTGCCGCCGGGGTTTGCGCCCGCGACCGTCGAGGTGACACTGCGCGACGGTCGCAGCAATGGCAGCGTTGCCACCCAGAGTTTCCCGTGGAGGGTCGATGTTCAACCGTGAGTCGCGGGCGCAAACGCGCGTTGATATCCTCATCGGGGCATCGGCACGCGTTCGCGGTGATGTGGAATTCACCGGCGGGCTGCACGTCGAGGGTCATGTGTTCGGCGGTGTGCGTGCCTATGGCACCGAGGAATCCTCGGTCTCGGTGAGCGCGACCGGCATTGTCGAAGGACCGGTCGTGGCCACCCATGTCGTGGTGAACGGCGTGGTGCGCGGCGATGTCATTGCCACCGGCAAGGTGGCACTGGGACCGAATGCCCGCATCGTCGGCAACGTCCAGTACGGCATGATCGAATCGGCGGCGGGGGCCGAAATCACCGGCACCCTGGTGCTGGCGAAGGCACCTCCGAAGGCCTAGGCGCTGTGGGCCGCTGTGGGCCCCGATCGGGCGCTGATTTTGTCCCGGGCGGCCCTTGGCATACACTATGCGGGTACCCATATCTGCCACGATGGCAGCTGCAGGACTTAATCCGATGAGTGCTTCGTCCGAAACAATGACCGACGCCCCGGCGGCGCTGATTTTCACTGACGCGGCCGCCCGCAAGGTCGGTGATCTGATCAGCGCCGAGTCCAATCCGAAGCTGATGCTGCGCGTGTACGTGCAGGGCGGCGGCTGTTCGGGCTTGAGTTACGGGTTCGAGTTCGACGAGAACCTGCAGGACGGGGATCTGTGCGTGGAAAACCAGGGCGTGCGCCTGCTGGTGGACCCGATGAGCGTACAGTACCTGATGGGTGCCGAGATCGATTACCGCGAAGGGCTCGATGGGGCGCAGTTCGTGATCCGCAATCCCAACGCCACCACCACCTGCGGGTGTGGGTCCTCCTTCACGGCTTGATGGCCGCGCGACCGCAACTCGCACACACTTCGGTCCTCACAACCTTCCCTTCTCTGCCGCGATCGCGCATGGCCGCCAATCCGGTTCCCGACATCCTGGCCGCCGTTGACCTCGGTTCCAACAGTTTCCACATGGTCGTGGCGCGCTATTTCCACGGCCAGATCGTCATCATGGATCGCCTGCGTGAAATGGTGCGCCTGGGCGCGGGCGTCGAGGAGAACGGTCGCATCGACAAGGATGTCGCCGCACGCGCCCTGGCCTGTCTGCAGCGCTTCGGCCAGCGGCTGCGCGACATGCACGCCGACAGTGTGCGCGTGGTCGGCACCAATGCCCTGCGTCGGGCGCGACGCAAACAGGCATTCCTCGAACGCGCGCGCGAGGCCTTGGGGCACCCCATCGAAATCATCTCCGGCATGGAAGAGGCGCGCCTCATCTATTCGGGCGTGGCGCATACGGTGCCGACGGAACCCGGCCGGCGGCTGGTCTGCGATATCGGCGGCGGCAGCACGGAGCTGATCATTGGTGAGGGCAACGAGCCGCTGGAGCTCGAGAGCCTGCAGATGGGCTGCGTGTCCTTGAGCGAACGCTTTTTCAGTGACGGGAAACTGTCGGTCAAGCGCCTGAACAGCGCGCGCGTGGCCGCGCGGCTGGAGCTCGAGCCCATTCAGGCGGCCTATCGGCGCCGCGGCTGGCAGACCTCCTACGGCAGTTCCGGAACGGTGCGCGCCATCGGCGATGTGGTCCGCGAGCTTGATCCGACCGCGACGGCCATCACGGTCGCGGGTCTGGAGAAAGTATTCCGGCACATTGGCGAGGCGAGCCATGTACGCGAGCTGCGACTGACGACGCTTACCGAGGATCGACGGCCGGTGTTTCCGGGCGGGCTGGCCATCCTGATGGAAGTGCTGAGCGTGCTGGAGATCAAGGAGCTGCGCATTGCGGATGGCGCGATGCGCGAGGGCCTGCTGTATGACATGGTCGGGCGACTCACCGATGAGGATGCCCGCGAGCGCACCGTGCGCGCGATGCAGCGCCGCTATCACGTTGACATCGCGCAGGCCGAACGCGTGGAAGCCACGGCCCTCGAATTCCTGGAAGGGACGCGCGAAGCGTGGAAGCTCACCGATCCGTTGGCCGACCTGGCCCTCAAATGGGGCTCGCGCCTGCATGAAATGGGGCTCGACGTCTCCCACAATGGCTATCACCGGCACGGTGCGTATCTCACCGAGAACGCCGATATGTCGGGATTCTCTCGCGAGGAGCAGCGGCTGCTGGCGCGACTGATCGGCGGCCACCGCCGCAAGCTCACGCTGGAGGGCCTCGAGGAGCTGGTCCCGCCCTGGGATCGCAGCGCCGTCTACCTGATCGTGTTGCTGCGATTGTCCGTGCTGCTGCACCGGGGCCGCAGCCCCGCCGCGATGCCAAACATCGAGCTCACCGCCAAACCGCGCAGCCTCGAGGTGAAGTTTCCCGCCCGCTGGCTGCGGGAGCATCCGCTCACCAGCGCCGATCTGCAGCAGGAGATCGATCATCTGAAGCCACACGGCTTTCGCCTGCGCGTCTTCAGTACCTCGCGCGCTTAAGGCTCACACCACGCTGCCGGGGCCGGCTGCATAGTGTTCCAGCAGCTGCTTCTGGGCACACACCGGCTCCTCGGTTCCCGGCTCGACGCGCGCGTAACTGCCGTCCGAGCGCAGTATCCACGCCTGGGTGTTGTCGGCCAGATACAGCTGCAGGTCGCGCAGGATGCGCTCCCGCAGCGCGTCGCGCGGCACCGGGAAGCCCACCTCGACACGGCGGAAGAAATTGCGCTCCATCCAGTCGGCGCTGGCGCAGTACAGCTCCGACTCGCCGCCATTCTCAAAGTAGAACACCCGCGAGTGTTCGAGGAAGCGGCCGATCACGGAGCGCACGGTGATGTTCTCCGAAACCCCCGGCAGGCCCGGTCGCAGCGCGCAGATGCCGCGCACGATGAGATCGACCTTCACGCCGGCCCCGGAGGCGCGATACAGCGCCTCGATGGTCTGCGGATCCACCAGTGCGTTCATCTTGCAGATCACCCGTGCGGGCCGACCGGCGCGGGCGTGCCCGACCTCGCGCTCCAGGCGCTCGATCATGCCGGTGTGCAACGTGAACGGTGACTGCAGCAGGCGGCTGAGTTTCGGGGTCTGGGTGAGGCTCGTGAGCTGCAGGAAAATCTCATGGACGTCCTGGCCGATGTCCCGATCACAGGTGAACAGACCGTAGTCGGTATAGGCGCGCGCCGTGCGCGGGTGGTAGTTGCCCGTGCCCAGATGACAGTAGCGGCGGATGCCCTCGGGCTCACGGCGCACGATCATCGTGAGTTTGGCGTGGGTCTTGAAACCCACGACGCCGTACATGACGTGGGCGCCGGCTTCCTGCAGCCGGTTCGACAGCTCGATATTGGCCTCCTCGTCAAAGCGGGCGCGCAGTTCGACGATGACGGTCACGTCCTTGCCGGCCTGGGCCGCGGCCACCAGCGCATCCACGACCGGAGAATCATGACCGGTGCGGTACAGGGTCTGCTTGATGGCCAGCACCTGCGGGTCCTGCGCGGCCAGGCGCACGAAGTCCATGACCGGCGCGAAGCTCTGGAAAGGATGATGCAGCAGCAGATCCTTGTGGCGGATCACCGAGTACAGATCGGTGGTGCTGGCCAGTCGGCGCGGCAATCCGGGCGTGAACGGCGGGTACTTCAGGTCGGGGCGCTGGATGAGATCGTAAAGTGCCGACAGGCGGTTCAGGTTGACCGGTCCGGGCATGCGGTACAGGTCCACATCCGCGAGCGCGAACTGCTGCAGCAGGAAATTGATCATCTCCTTCGGGCAGTCGCGTGCCGTCTCGAGGCGTACGGCAGCCCCGTAGCGTCGATGGGCGAGCTCGCCTTCCAGGGCGCGGCGCAGATCGTCGATTTCCTCCTCGTCGACGAACAGATCGCTGTTGCGGGTGACGCGGAACTGGTAGCAGCCCTTCACCACGATGCCCGGAAACAGCCGCTGCACGAAGGCCTGCACGATGCTGGTCAGCAGCACGAAGCCGCGCGGCTGACCGGGTGTGTCATCCGGCAGGGACACGACCCGCGGCAGGGAGCGCGGCGCCTGGACGATCGCCAGTTCGCTATCGCGCCCGAACGCGTCCTTGCCGTCCAGGTGCACGATGAAGTTGAGACTCTTGTTCTGAATGCGCGGGAACGGGCGTGCCGGATCAAGGCCCAGCGGGCTCAACACCGGTTCGACCTCGTTCGCGAAATACTTCTCGAGCCAGCGCCGGGTCTTCGGCGACCAGGCCGAGCGCGACTGCAGGCTGACACCGGCATGGGCCAGCTTCGGCAACAGGATCTCGTTGAGACAGCGGTACTGTTCGGCGCACAGGTTCTGCGCCTGGGTGTGGATGCCGTCCAGCTGCTCCGGAATCGACAGGGCATCGGGGCTTTGCTGGGTCTTGCCCAGTTCCTGCAGGTGCTTGAGCCCGGCAACCCGGATCTCGAAAAACTCATCGAGATTACCGGAGCAGATGCACAGGAACTTCAGCCGCTCGAGCAGTGGCTGGGTGTCATCGAAGGCCAGCGCCAGCACCCGGTGATTGAACTCCAGGAAGGAGAGTTCACGGTTGATGTAGCAGCTCGGCGCCTTGAGATCGGGGACGTCCACGTTATAACCATACACAAACGGCCATGGGGATTGAAGGAGCCGTTGCTTCAGCGCGAGACCAGGCTCGGACCGGGCGGCGGATTCAGCGAAGCCAGCAGCGGGGCGGATTTGGCCAGAAAATCGGCGCGCTGCGGCCCATCGATGGGCAGGGCCTCGGGCAGCTTGATGGTTTGCGGATTCTTGAACACGCCGTTGATCCGGTATTCATAGTGCAGATGCGGCCCGGTTGCCAGACCCGTCATGCCCACGAACGCGATGACCTGCCCCTGGGTGACATGCTGGCCCGGGCGCAGCCCCTTGGCGAAGCGCGACAGGTGTCCGTACACCGTGGTGATGCCCCGGGAGTGGTCGAGCTCCACCAGGTTGCCGTAACCGCCGCGGCGGCCGGCGAACAGCACGCGGCCATCGCCGGCGGCACGCACCGGTGTGCCGATCGGCGCGGCGTAGTCGACCCCCTTGTGGGCACGAATGGTGTTGAGGATGGGATGCATACGGTGCAGGTTGAACGGCGAACTCACCCGCGTGAACTCCAAGGGGGCACGCAGGAACGCCTTGTGAAGGCTGCGACCCTGGGGCGAGTAGTAGTCGGCATTGCCCGCAGGGCCGAGGTAGCGCACCGCAAGATATTCCTTGCCCTGGTTGATGAAGCGCGCCGCCAGTACCGGGCCGTCCTGCAGATATTTGCCATCCTGCAGCACTTCACTGTAGGTCACCGTAAAGCTGTCACCGGGGCGGATATCGAGCACGAAATCGATGTCGTAGCCGAAAATGTCGGCAAGGCTCAGTGCGGTCTGATCATGGCCGCCGGCGCTGCCCACGGCTTCGAACAGTGAGGAGTCGATGCGGCCGCTGATGGTGCGTGCGCGGGTGGCCAGGGGATTCTGCAGGACGTTGGCGGTAAAGCCCGCCGCGGAGCGGTCGACCTTCAGGGTCTGCTCGATGTTCAGGCGCCGCTCCAGCCCCACCAGGGTGCCGGACTTCGAGACCAGCGTCAGGGTTTCACCGGGGTGCAAGGTATCCAGATGGGCGCGGATGCCGGGCAGGCTGCGCAGCGATGCCAGATCCGACAGGCTCAGCGCCAGGCGGCGGAAGATATGGTCCAGCGTGTCATTGCGGCTGACGATGACGCGGATGGTCGACAGCTCGCTGGGGGTGACGGCCCGCATGACGGTGGCCGAAGCGGTCGCGGCGGCCTGCCGCGCGGGGGTCTGCGCGGTGGCGGAGCTGGCCGCGGGGTGTGATGCGGCGGCCACGGCCCGCGGCGCGGTGCCACGGGTCATCAGCACACCCAGGCCGAGGATGCCCGCGAGTACGCAGGCGACGATGGCCAGGATCTGCAGCCGGGCGCGGTAATTGGCGAATTTCGGCATCTTGCTTTGCGTCACCCAGGCATCGGCTAGACTTGCACGTTTCCGGTGTATTGAGAACCATGGTGGAAGTCAACGAGCCGCTGGGTGCCCATTTGGCCCAGCAATTGGCACAGCAGATAGCCGAGTACAAGCGCGGCACCCACGAAGTGCTGCCCGAGGCGGAATTCGTCCGCAAGCTGGCGCAGCAGCGGCCGCTGCGCGTCAAGGCCGGATTCGATCCGACGGCGCCGGACCTGCACCTGGGACACACGGTGCTGCTGAACAAGATGCGGCAGTTCCAGCAGCAGGGCCATGAGGTCATCTTTCTGATCGGTGACTTCACGGGACTCATCGGTGATCCGACGGGTCGCAATGCGACCCGGCCCGCGCTCACGCCCGCCGAAGTGCAGGCCAATGCGCTCACCTACCAGGCGCAGGTGTTCAAGATCCTCGACCCGCAACGCACCCGTATCGAATTCAATTCGCGCTGGCTGTCGAACATGCCGGCGCCGGAGTTCGTGAAGATCGCGGCGCACTACACCGTGGCCCGCATGCTCGAGCGAGATGACTTCGCGAAGCGCTACAAGGGCGGTCAGCCGATCGCGATCCACGAGTTTCTGTATCCGCTGGCGCAGGGCTATGACTCCGTTGCATTGAAGGCCGATGTTGAGATGGGTGGCACCGACCAAAGGTTCAATCTGCTGGTCGGTCGCTCGCTGCAGGAGGCCTACGGCCAGGAGCCGCAGGTCGTGATCACGATGCCGCTGCTCGAGGGCACCGACGGCGTCAATAAGATGTCCAAGTCGCTGGGCAACTACATCGGTATCGCCGAAGCGCCCGAATCGATGTTCGGCAAGGTCATGTCGATTTCGGACGAGCTGATGTGGCGGTACTACGAACTGCTCAGCTTCCGCAGCTTGGGCGACATCGCGGCCTTGAAGATTGCTGCAACGCAGGGCCGTAACCCCCGCGACATCAAGCTCGAGCTGGCAGCCGAGATTACGGCCCGTTTCCATGGGGAAGCGGCGGCGCAGGCTGCGCATCAGGGCTTCATGTCCCGCGTCAGTGACAAGGCCGTGCCGACGGACCTGGCCCCGCTGCTGATCACGGTCGGGGCAGCCGGCCTGCGCATCGCGAATCTGTTGAAAGCCGCCGGGCTGGCGGCCAGTACCTCCGAGGCCAACCGCAAGATCGATGAGGGCGCCGTGAAACTGGATGGGGTGCGGGTCAGTGACCGTGCCCTGACCCTGCAGGCCGGGGCGGATCATGTGCTGCAGGTGGGCACCCGGCGTTACGCCCGGGTGCAGCTGGTCGCGGGCTAATGGCAAAGCTCTAGATTAAGTCAAAGATCACCGTCCGCGGCGGGGTGCGCAAGCCAAGACGCAGTCGCAGCATCGCACTGGGAAGCGCCCTGCACTAAGCCTCATCCGCAGGACCGCAGGGGTTGCGAGAATCGGCGCGGACACAGCTGCATCGGGACCGCAGCCGCCCGGCGTCCGCCTGTTGGCGAAAAACACATTCGGCGCACCGGCGTACACGACGGTGGTCGCCGCATGAGGTCTAAACGGCTGTATTTACGGCCTCTTGGCGCGTGCTCAGCTCACGCCAAATTTATTTTGTGACACTGCGTTGACAGCCCAAAGACCTTGGCTATACTGCGCGCCCTCGAGTTGATCGGTGCCTGCGGCGAAAGCCACAAAGCACCGCGAAACGAGCCCAAAAATAGGGGTTGACGGTAGGCGGTAAGCGCTTATACTTCGCCCCCCTTTCGAGGGAACACCTCCTGGCCCTTAGCGACCAGGACGCTTTTTAAAAATTCGGCAGGTAACTTGTGTGGGGACTCGCGTCATTGCCTTGGAAGAGTGCAGATGACCGAGTGACCAAAGAAGTCCAGCAATGAGTCTTTTTTGAGCCATTCATGTAGATGATTAAGCACTTCAAGTGAAGAGTTTGATCCTGGCTCAGATTGAACGCTGGCGGCGTGCCTAACACATGCAAGTCGAGCGGTAACAGGTGTAGCAATACATGCTGACGAGCGGCGAACGGGTGAGTAATGCTTCGGAATCTACCC
>DATHOA010000016.1:0-11029 GCA_035485475.1 Steroidobacteraceae bacterium
ATGGAGGCGGAGATGGTGGTCCCGGGCGCCAGCAGGGAGCTGCTGACCCGATGTGCGTTGCCGATGACGAAGGTGACCGCCATGGTCTCACCCAGCGCACGCCCCAGGCCGAGCATGATGCCGCCGACGACACCGGTGCGTGAATACGGCAGCACCACTTTCCAGATGACCTCCCAGGTGGTGGCGCCAAGCCCATACGCCGACTCGCGCAGCACATCCGGAATGGTCTCGAACACATCCCGCATCACCGAGGCGATGAAGGGCAGCACCATGATCGCGAGCACCAAGGAGGCGGTGAGGATGCCGATGCCGTACGGCGGCCCCTGAAACAGCAGACCGATACCCGGCAGCGGACCCAGATGGTCTATCAGCCACGGTTGCACCGTGCGTTGCAGGATGGGCGCGAAGACGAACATGCCCCAGATGCCGAAAATGATGCTCGGCACGGCGGCGAGCAGTTCCACGGCCGTGCCCACCGGCCGCTTCAGCCACGCCGGACAAAGCTCGGTCAGAAAAATCGAAATGCCAAAACTCAAGGGAATGGCCACCGCCATGGCGATGATCGAGGTGACCACGGTGCCGTAGATGGCCGCCAGGGCGCCGAACTTCTCGGTCACCGGGTTCCAGATCTCGCGGGTCAGGAAGTGCAGCTTGAAGTGTGCGAACGCCGGCCACGCGCCTTTGACGAGCGCGACCGCGACGCCGCCCAGCAACACCAGCACCAGGATGGCGGCGGCCAGGGTCGCGACCCTGAATATCCGCTCGCCCAAACGCTGGCGAGCCGCGTGACGCGGCTCGATGACGACGACGGCAGTGGCCTGCTCCATTGTTCCCTACCGACAGCAGCGATCCGGCGCCCGTGGGCGCCGGACCTGACAACGATTGACTGCGAGACTTACTTCCAGACGGGCGCGCCGTTCGCCACGATGGAATTCTTCCAGGTGGTCTGCACCTGCTTGATCAGCGCGGCGGGTAGCGGCACGTAATCCAGGTCCGCCGCCATCTGGGTCCCGTTCTTGTAAGCCCAGTCGAAAAACTTCAGCGCCTCGCCGGTAGCCGCGGCATCCGGCGGATTCGCGTACACCAGGATGAAGCTGGCGCCGGTGATGGGCCAGCTGTTGGCACCGGCCTGGTCCGTCAGGATCAGGTAGTAGCCATCGGCGTGGGCCCAGTCTGCGTTGGCGGCAGCAGCCTGGAATGTGGCCGCGCTCGGGGCGACGGGATGGTGCGACTGGTTGATCAGCAGCACATTGGCCATCTTGTTCTGCTTGGCATAGGCGAACTCAACGTAGCCGACGGCACCGTCGGTTTGCGTCGTCTGGTTGGCCAGACCTTCGTTACCCTTCGCGCCGATGCCCACCGGCCACTGCACCGAGGCCGCAGCACCGATACTGTCCTTGAATTTCGGGCTCTGCTTGGACAGATAGTCCGTGAACAGGAAGTTGGTGCCCGAGCCGTCGGCACGATACACCGGCGCAATCGCCGTGGCCGGCAGCGCCAGCTTCGGGTTCAGTTTCTTGATGGCCGGATCGTTCCAGGTCTTGATGTCGCCCATATAGATGGCCGCCAGCGTGGCGCCATCGAGGACCAGTTGGCCCGGGCCCACGCCCTTGACGTTCACCACCGGTACGACGCCGCCGATGATCATCGGAAACTGCACCAGACCCGCGCTCTTGAGCTCGTCGGGCTTCAGCGGCATATCGGAGGCCCCGAAGGTGACCGTCTTGGCCTTGATCTGCTTGATGCCGCCCCCAGAACCAATGGACTGATAATTCAGACCGATACCCGTGCTGGTCTTGTACGCATCGGCCCACTTGGAATAGACCGGATACGGGAAGGTCGCACCGGCGCCGGAAATGTCGGCGGCGTGCACCAGTCCCGTAAGCGCAACGGCGGCCGCAGCCACCAGAACGCGTTGTACACTTGCAAGGCTCATTGTCTGCTCCTGAGGACTACGTGAAAAATCGCAAAATCGACCGTTGGCAAGGCGCAGGCGCACCCCAGGCATTACATGACAGTATTGTGACGAACACGTGACACCGGCTTCGGTCGCGCTCGCTGTGGGGGTCGACCGACGCTTACCCGGGGCTTACGCTAGCAATCGCATTGTGCGTACGGTCCCATGTCATCCTTATTACAACTCCACGAAATCCTGACGGTTTTTCTCCAACAAACACATGTCTCGAACACTTGAACTGACCGTGGATCTGATGGGCCGAGCATCGGTCACTCCCGCTGATGAGGGCTGCCAGGCCCTTCTCATCGACCGCCTGGAAGCCGTCGGGTTCCAGGTGGAGAAACTCAACTACGGCAATGTCGAGAATTTCTGGGCACGCCGCGGCAAGGCCGGCCCGGTGTTGTGCTTTGCCGGGCACACCGATGTCGTGCCGACCGGACCACTCGAGGAATGGCGAACCAAGCCCTTTGAACCGACCGTGCGCGACGGAGTGCTGTACGGACGCGGCGCGGCGGACATGAAGAGCGGTCTGGCCGCCATGGTCACCGCCACCGAGGAGTTCGTGACGGCGCATCCTGGACACCGCGGCACAATTGCCTTTCTGATCACGAGTGACGAAGAAGGCCCCAGCGTGGACGGCACCAAGCGGGTGGTGGAAACCCTGCTGGGGCGGGGTGAGCGCATCGACTGGTGCATCGTCGGCGAGCCATCCAGCGAATCGGCTCTCGGGGACACCGTCAAGATCGGGCGCCGCGGCTCACTGTCCGGACGGCTCACCGTTCACGGTGTGCAGGGCCATATCGCCTATCCGCACCTGGCCGTGAACCCGATCCATGCCCTGGCGCCGGCGCTGGCCGAACTGACCAGTCGTGAATGGGACCAGGGGAACGAACACTTCCAGCCCACCACTTTCCAGGTGTCGAATCTGAATGCGGGCACCGGCGCGCCGAATGTGATTCCGGGAGAACTGAAGGCCAGGTTCAACCTGCGCTACTCACCCGTGCAGACCATCGAGCGGCTGAAGCAGACGGTCGAGACCATTCTGCACAGGCACGAGGTGAACTTCACGCTCGAGTGGTACATATCCGGCGAACCCTTCTATACGCCGCAGGGCGCCCTGTCGGATGCGGTGTGCAAGGCGGTGGCCACTGTGGCGGGCAAGCCGCCGAAGCTCTCCACGGGCGGGGGCACCTCGGATGGCCGGTTCATCGCAGCCCTGGGCGCGCAAATCGTGGAGCTGGGTGTAATCAACGCCAGCATCCACAAAGTAAACGAGCAGGTGCGCGCCGTCGATATCGACGACCTGCATCGCATGTACGTGGGCGTGCTGGAGCGACTGCTGGGCTGAGCGGCGCGACTTAGCGCATGCGCAGGGTGGGCGGGCGGCGCGGAATATTGGCGATGACGCCGGCGCCGCCGAGTATCAGGGCGCAGAACAGGACCCAGGCGGGCATGCTCACGCCCCACAAGGTCCAGTTGATGACGGCACATTCGCCCCCGGCGTGCAGCACCTTCACCACGACCTGCCAGAAGTGGAACATCTGCAGCAGCACATTGAGCGGCGCGCCACAGGCCGGAATGGATCCGGGCGGCTGACTTTGGATATAGACGTGCCGGGCCGAGACGCCAATGGAGATCAATGCCAGGACGCCGATCAGGCCGGCATAGACCCAGGCTCCCCCGCGCCGCGGGTTATGGATTGCCGCGACCAGAAAAGCCATTCCCAGCACCACCACCGTAATGCGCTGGAAAATGCACAGCGGACACGGCTCATAGTTCTCGAAATACTGGGTGTAAAGGGCAAAGGCGAACATGCCGAGGCACGCCGCCGCACCCGCAAAATTGATCAGCCTACGGTTCAGCATGGCCAGATGATACTAAAGTGCGCGCCCGCGGTGATACGGGGATCCAGTCAACTGACGGCCTGACCGCCCTGCCCGTCCTGACTGTCCTGCAGGGCCTTCTCGCCGCGCAGTTCGCGCTCCACATCGGCCAGATCGGTATGGCGCACATCACGGCCATGCACCATGTAGATCACGTACTCGCCGATGTTCTTGGCATGATCGCCGATGCGCTCCAGCGAACGCACCACCCACATGACATCCAGATGCCGGCGGATCGTGCGCGGATCCTCCAGCATGAAGGTGATGGTCTGGCGCTGGATGGACTCGTACTCCTCGTCCACCGCGATGTCCTGTCGTGCCACCTGCAGTCCGGCTTCCGCGTCCATGCGTGCGAAAGAATCCAGCGCACTGTGCACCATGTCCTGCACCAGGCGCCCGAGGTGCTTGATCTCCCGGTACTTGTCAGCCGGGCGCTCCATGGTGGCCAGGCGGGAGGCGATATAACCGATCTTCTCGCCCTCATCACCAATGCGTTCCAGGTCGGTGATGGTCTTGATGATGGCCACAATCACCCGCAGGTCACCGGCCGCCGGCGAGCGGGTCGCGAGGATGCGGCTGCACTCCTCGTCGATGGATATCTCCATGTTGTTGACCTTGAAGTCATCCATGGCGACCGCTTCGCCCAGCGAGCTGTCGCCTTCGACCAGCGCCGAGATCGCCTTCTGCAATTGCTGTTCGACAAAGCCGCCCATGGCCAGTACGCGATTGCGGACGCGCTCCAGGTCTTCATTGAAGCGGCGGGAAATGTGATGCGAAAGATCGGCGGTTTCCATCACCGGATCATATCCCAATGTGCGGCTTCAGGCGGCGTCGGCGAGCAGCGGCGCCAGTCCCATGCTGGCGACCGTACCCTGCGGCCAGCGCAGCAGCTGCATGTCCCCGGCGCGGGTCTCCACCAGCGCCGAGCACGATTCGACCCAGTCGCCGGTATTCGCGTAGAAGGTGCCCTCGATCCGGCACAGGTTGGCACGGTGAATATGGCCGCAGATCACGCCATCGTAGCCCTGCTCGCGGGCCTGCGCGGCCGCCACGTTCTCAAACTTGGCGATGAAGCGGGCACTGGTGCCCACGGCTGCTTTGAGCTTCTCCGTCTGCGGGCGGTAGGGCAGACCAAAAAGATGCCGCAGGTCATTCACGCGGTGGTTGTACAGCAGTGTGCCCTCGTACAGCAGGTCACCGACCCAGTACAGCCACGCCGGGCAGGCCACTTCCGCATCGAACTGATCACCGTGCAGCACCAGGTAGCGCTCCCCGCGCGAGGTGCGGTACACCCACTCGCGATGTACCTCTATCTGGCCCTGGAGCATCTCGACGAACACCGAGAGGGCGGCATCATGATTGCCCGGCAGATATACCAGGCGCACCCCGGCGCGGCGGCGTGCCAGCAGCAAGCGCAGCACCTGGGTGTGCTCGTCAGCCCAGAAGAAGCGCTTGGCGAGACTCAGGGCGTCGACAATGTCGCCACCCAGAACGATGGTTTCAGCTTCCACCGTGCGCAGGAACGCCAGCAGTTCGCGGGTTCGCGCGCGCTTGAAACCCAGGTGGATGTCCGATAGGAACAGGGTTCGCACCCGCAGTCGGCGCTCCTTTCCTTTGCTGCTCATAAGACTCCGGGCATGACCTAAAGGTAAGTGTCAGCCTCGGAGTTCGCCGTTTCCGTTGTGTGACAGCGCCGCGAAGGTTTTCTGAAGGGGGCCGCGGCGGGCTCTCAGGCGCTCACCGAGCGCCCCGCTTCGCGTACCGCGCTCGCGGAGCACAGGCGCTGGGGTGGAAAGTGGCAGGTAAAGGTGCTGCCGCGACCCTGGATGCTCACAATATCGAGCGTCGCATCGTGGCGCTGCAGTACATGCTTGACGATCGCAAGCCCCAGCCCCGAGCCGCCCGAATTGCGCGCCCGACCGGCATCGACCCGATAGAAACGCTCGGTCAAGCGTGGAATGTGATCCGCGTGGATACCGATGCCGGTGTCCGTCACCGAGAAGTGACCGCCTTCGTCATCGACGTGCCAGGCGATCTCAATCGAACCGGTGGTCGGGGTGTATTTCGCGGCGTTGTCGACCAGGTTGGAAAATGCCGAATGGATTTCGGATTCATTGCCCGTGAGCATGGAATCCGACTCAGCGCGCAACCGCACCTCACCGGGATGTTCGGTGCGTGCCAGCACGTCCTTGCGCAGCATCGCCATCAGTGCCGTCACGTCCACCGCGGTGGTATCGGCCGCATCCTGTGCCGCCTCCAGCCGCGACAGCTCCAACAGTTCCGTAATGATGGTCGTCATCCGCTCGGCCTGACGACGCATTTCGCCCACGGGCGCCTGCAAGTCCACATCCAGCATCGGATCCTGGCTGAGGGTCTCAAGATATCCGGAGATCACCGTCAACGGCGAGCGCAGCTCGTGCGAGGCATTGGCCACGAAGTCCTTGCGCATGGCCTCCAGGCGCATCTGCCGCGAGACATCGCGCACCAGCAGCAGCAGCTGGCCTTCCCCGTAGGGCACGACCTGCAGCGACAGGTACAGGTGATCGCCCTTGCCGCCGCGCAGGACCACCGGATTACTGAACTGGCCGGAGTTCAGGTAGCGCAGGAATTCCGGCTGGCGTACCAGATTGTCGATGCGCAGGCCCAGGTCCGCGGGCCGACGCAGGAACAGCAGCTGGCCGGCCATGCGGTTGAACCACACGATCTCGCGCAGGTCATTGAGAATGACCACGCCGTCGGGCAAAGCCGCCGTGGAGCGCTGGATCTGGCGAAACAGTTGGACGAAGCGTTGTTTATGGAAGCGCTTGCGCCGGTGCAGGCGCACGATCTGGGTGATGATCTCGCCCCAGGGTCCGCCGATATCGGGAGGCTCGGCGAAGCCGCGATGCCGCACCCACCACTCGACGCGAAACAAAGTGACCAGCTGCCAGCACAGGTAGGCGCCGCAGGCAAGACTGAGGCCCGCCCAGGGACTGCCCAGGGGCCAACCCAGCAGCAGGCCCAGTGCGGCCGCCACGAGCAACCGCAGTACGATGAACAGGCCGACTTGAAAGCCACTCGACATTCGAAGGCTACACCCTGCAGGTCCGATCAGGCCGTGCGGGCCGAGAATCGGTACCCCGAGCCCCTGACGGTCTGAATAAAGCGATCGTACCCGAATTCCTCGAGCGCCTTGCGCAGGCGCCGGATATGTACGTCGATGGTGCGCTCCTCGACGTAGACATTCCCGCCCCAGATGCGATCCAGGAGCTGATCGCGGGTGTAGACCCGCTCCGGGTGAGTCATGAAGAACTCGAGCATCCGGTACTCGGTTGGTCCGAGCGGCACCGTCATCTCCCCGACCAGGACCCGGTGACTGGCCTGGTCCAGCTCCAGGCCTTCGAAATCGATGCGCTCGCCTTCACCGGCCGGTCCGACGCGGCGCAGCACCGCATTGATGCGGGCCAGCAATTCGCGGGGCGAAAAGGGCTTGGTCACATAATCATCGGCGCCGCCCTCGAGGCCGGCGACCTTGTCACCCTCCTCCGAACGTGCGGTCAGCATGATGATGGGTACTTCGCGTGTTTCCCGGTCGCGCTTGAGCGCACGCGTCAATTCCAGTCCACTCATGTCCGGCAACATCCAATCCACCAGCACCAGGTCGGGGCGGCGGTCGGCCAGGAGCGCGCGGGCGGCGCGGCAATCCTCGGCTTCGCGCACCTCAAAGCCTGCGCGTTTGAGGCCGAAGGCGATCATCTCGCGTATCGGCCGTTCATCCTCGACGATCAGTACTTGTTTGGCTGGCATAGTCTTGGGTGTTTCCTGACGCGAGTATTACGGGGTCAGATCATTGCAGAATCATGACGTTATCCATTCTGTGTCACTTCCGTGACGGTTTCGCGACGTCGTTACGCAAATAAACCGGCTGCGCCCGATCCGGCTCAACCCCTTGGCCCGCCAGCCATTGTGGCGCCGCCAGTCGGGCGATCTCGCGCGCCCGGGGCAGCAACTCGGCATGGCCCGGTGATAACAGGACGCCCAGGCGCTGCGGGAGCAGCGGCCACACGGCGAAGCCGCGGCCGGCCGCGTGCACCGGGCTGGGTAGCTCAATCTGTAGCTTGACCGTATCGGGGGGACCGACCTGCTCAGGTCCGGCGGGTAGCGCCAGTCCTGAGGGCCCACGGGTCGCGCAGGTCCAGTACATCTCCTGCATGCGCGCGTCATTACAGACCAGGACGCTCGCGGCGCTCGGGGCCAGATCCAGCGCCTGCTGTGCCACCGCCAGCAGATCCGAGACGGGCAACACCTGCAGGTCCGCTCCATAGGCCAGTCCCTGGGTCACGCTGGCCGCCAGCCGCACGCCGGTGAACCCGCCAGGCCCGCGGCCGAAGGCGATGCAATCCAGTTGCCGCAAGCTCAGGGAGGCCTCGCTCAGCACGGCCTGCACCAGGGACAGAATGTGCGCCGAATGACCCGCACCGGGCGGCAATTCGCGCACCAGCAGCTGGGGACTGCCGGCTGTGTCCTGCAGCAGCAACGCGACGGAACACACTTCGGTGGCTGTATCCAGTGCGAGGATCTTCAAGACAGCGCCTCGGCCGCGCGCCGGGGTGCATGCCGCGCCAGGAACTGCGCCACCTCCTCCAGCGAGGCCGCGCGCCGCATCGGCGGCAGCGCGGCCAGGAGCTTGCGGCCGTAGGGTCGGGTGGTGAGACGGCGATCCCCGATCATCACCACGCCATAATCGACCTCGCTGCGGATCAGGCGACCGACTCCCTGACGCAAAGTCAGCGCCGCCTCGTGCAATTGATAGTCCTTGAACGGGTTGCCGCCCTGACGCTGGATATGTTCCACGCGCGCCTTGACGATTGGATCATCGGGGGAAGCAAAGGGAAGCTTTTCGATGATGACCAGTCGCAGTGCCGTCCCCTTCACGTCCACGCCTTCCCAGAAGCTCGCGGTACCCAACAGCACCGCATCGCCATCCTCGCGAAAGCCCCGCAGCAACTGTTCGCGGGGCGCCTCGCCCTGCACGAACAGCCGGTAGCGCTTCGCCCTGGCGCTCCACAGGGCGCGCAGACGCAGCGCCGCTTCGGACAAGGCGCGATGACTGGTGAAAAGAATGAAGGCCCCACCCCGAGCCGCATCGATGAGCGGCACACTGGCATCCAGCAGGGCACTGACAAAATCAGCCGCGGCCGGTTCGGGCAGTCCTGCCGGCAGCCACAGCAGGCTCTGGCGCTCGAAGTCGAAGGGACTGGGAATGCGCACCGTTTCGGCCTCTTCAAGCCCCAGGCGAGTCGTGAAATGGCTGAAATCCTCACCCACTGACAGGGTCGCGGAGGTGAAAATCCAGGCACTGCGGCGCGCGCGCATCTGACCCTGAAAACGGCTGGCGACTTCGAAGGGCAGCAGATGCAGGACAAAGCCGCGTGAGCCCAGCTCCACGGAGCGCGCGCCTTCGATTTCCGGCACCGCGGCGATGCGCGTGAGCTGCGTGGCCATTTCAGCCACGCGCCCGGTCAGCCCCTTGACCGTGCTGTCCTCCGGCAATGCTTCGAGCTCACCGGCCAATGCCGACATCGCATGCGCCAGGTCCAAGGTGCGCTCCGTCAGCGGCGCCGGGCACTCCTCCCAGGCGGTGCGACCGGCTCGCGCCGCCGGCAGCGCCGCGGTCAACCCCGTGAGACTGTCATCGACGGCGCTCAACGCAAACCTCAATCCGCTGTCCGGCTGCGTCGCCTCCGCACGGACGGCGTTGAGCACCTGGGCCAGGCCGCGCGCGCTGCAGTTCGCGCCAAAGAACTGCATGGCCAGATCCGGCAGTTGATGCGCCTCATCGATCACCACGGCATCCGCGGTGCCCAGCACATCGCCGAAGCCATCCTCCTTCAGGGTCAGATCGGCCAGCAGCAGGTGATGATTGACGATCACCACCTGCGCCTCCTGCGCTTCACGCCGCGCCTTCACCAGGTGGCAGCGTCCAAATTCGGGACAGCGCTGCCCTAAGCAATTGTCGCGCGTGGAGGTAATCTGCGGCCACAACGGATGCGAGTCCGCGAAGTCCGGCACCTCGGACAGGTCCCCGGTGGTGGTGCTGGCGGCCCACGCAATGATCCGTTCCGCCACGCGCGGCTGCTGCAGCTGCACCTGTTCGAGTCGGTGCCGGCACAGGTAGTTGCCACGACCCTTCAGTACCGCGACATGCACCGGCTGACCCAGGGCCCCGCTGAGCAGCGGCAGATCCTTCTCGTACAACTGGTCCTGCAAGGTCCGCGTACCGGTCGAAATCAGTACGCGCAGCCCCGACAGCAGCACCGGCACCAGGTAGCCGAAAGTCTTGCCGGTCCCGGTGCCGGCCTCAATCACCAGCATGCGACGCTCGCCTAGCGCGTCAGCCACGCGTTGCGCCATATGTAACTGCTGGCGTCGGGGCACAAACCCTTTTAATGCTCTGGCAAGGCTGCCCCCGGCATCAAAAATATCTTCTAAATCAGCTTCTTGCACTAAGATTCCCGGGGCATGTTACAGAACCGGCAGCTAGATGCTGCACTCGCACGGCAAAAGCTGCATCATTGTCGTAATTGAAGGCCGCGGACCGTGCCCGGCGCTCTATATAATTGAAAGGTTAATGTATTCCGCCCGTCGCCGGCCAATCCCCCAAGCCGTGGAAATCTTCGAAAATCAAAAAAACCGTGCGACGCGGTGAATTGAACAAGTGACTTCATAAGGACTGAAACGCATGGCCACTGCCCCGCACGCGATCCTCCCGCTGTCGAAACTTTGCCCGCAAGTCACGGACTGGGTGGAGTCGGTTCGCAACCTGACCCAGCCGGCCTCGGTGTACTGGTGCGAGGGCTCCGACGCCGAGATCGCGCGGCTGACCGAGCAGCTGCGCGCCAGTGGCGAGCTGTCCAAACTCAACGAGAAGGAATTTCCGGGCTGCCACCTGGCCCGTTCAAATCCTTCCGATGTGGCCCGCGTCGAACACCTGACCTTCGTGTGCACCCGCAATAAGGATGATGCCGGCCCGAACAACAACTGGATGGCACCCGCCGACGCGCACGCGAAGATGAGCGACCTGTTCGCCGGCTGCATGCAGGGCCGTACGCTGTACGTCGTGCCCTACTGCATGGGTCCGCTCGATTCCCCGTTCGCACGCTACGGCGTCGAAATCACCGACAGCGCATACGTCGTGCTGAACATGCAT
>DATHOA010000017.1:0-4053 GCA_035485475.1 Steroidobacteraceae bacterium
ACTCAAGCGCTGTGCCGGCTCGAGCGACTCCAGGACCGCAGCCGGCAGCCCTGCCGATTCGGAGCCGAACAAGAGCGTATCGCCGGCGGCGAATCGGGCCTGCGCATAGGGCGTGGGCGAGCCGGTCTCGATGGCGAACAAGCGGGTCGGGCCGATCCGCATCAGGCATTGGGCCAGATCTGGATGGACCGACACCTGCGCAATCTCCGCATAGTCCATGCCCGCGCGCTGCACGGATTTGCGGTCGAGCTCGAATCCCAGCGGCCCGATCAGGTGCAGGCTGCAACCCGTGTTCGCGCATAGGCGGATGATGTTTCCCGTGTTCGGGGGGATTTCGGGACGGTGCAGGATGACGTGAAACATGGGTTATTGGATTACTGGCGCAACAATAAAGTGGCCCATTCGAAGGTCTGTAACTCTGGAGCGCCAATCACTTGAACTTGGTATCCGGCCCGGCACCCGCCGGTCGGCTGGGCTGCCGGTGTCCCTGGAAGATGTTCTCGATGGGCAGTGCGAACAGTGCCCCGATCGCAAAGGCCAGCGACAGGCTCGGTTCGTAGCGACCGGTTTCGACCGCATTGACGGTCTGCCGCGAGACACACAGCCGCATCGCCAGATCGCCCTGCGTCCAGCCGTGCCGCGCCCGCAATTCGCGCAGATGATTCTTCATCGGGCGCGATACAGAACCCAGAGCATCAGGATCGTGAACACCGACCAGCCGTACAGATTCACGACAATCATCGACAGCTGGGGATAGCCGAGCCGCTCCAGGGAGAAATACCCCAGCGTGCTGAATGCGAGGATCACGCCGGTGATGGCCGCGCATTTGAGGATGCGATGGCGGATGTACTCATCGCTGGCGCGATACACCCCGTAAATGATGCAGACCACCAGCAGCAAGGTGAGCAGCGGCAGCAGCAGCACGAACTCGCGCGTGGGGCCCGCGGCCAGGTAGTGGGGCGCCACGGCCGCCATGACCAGCGTGCACAGATAGACCCACAGACTGAAAAGGATGGCCAGGACGGGCAGGGTGTAGACGCGCGTGGGCTGGTAAGTCGGGGCCAGCGGGTCGGGTGGGGGGTCGCTCATGCGCGCCTAGTGTAAAGCATGCTTGACAGGCCGCCAACGTAATGTATATCGTACTTCATGTCCGGTTTACCGTACATAGGCAATGCAGTGTGGAGTAGCGCATGTCGCAGCACGAACGGATCAGTTGGGTCGCGCTGGTGGTCACCGGCGTCGTCAGCGTCTGGTACTTCGCCCTGGTGTTGCCGGCCCCGGGGGATAGCCATCTCTTTGGTGTCGGCATGGCGGTGTTCGCCTTCATCCTCATCATTACCGCGATTTTTGTCGCCATCGCCAGCGAGTTGCTGCTGCGCTGGGTGCAAAGGCGCACCGGGGGTGACCCGTCGCGGCGCGACCAGCTCGACGAGCGCGACCGGCTCATCAATCTGCGCGCCGGCCGCAATGCCTATGTGGTGCTGTTTGGCAGTGTGGTCCTGGTCCTGGGCCTGATCCCCATGATCCAGATGATGCGATCCTTCGCCTGGCCGGGGGGTCCCGCGCTGCCCAATACCGTGCTGGTGCGCATGGTCACCGGTCCGCTCGACGGCCCGCTCATCGCTCAATGGCTGTTACTGGCGCTGACGCTCTCCGACCTGTGCAAGTACGTGACCCGCATCGTCAGCTACCGCCGTGGCTACTGAGGTCCGCAACCAGGTCCGCAGGCTGCGCTTCGAGGCGGGCGAGCTCACCCAGCAGCAACTGGCGGATTTGGTCGGTGCCACGCGCCAGACCATCATCGCCATCGAGGCCGGACACTACGCGCCCTCGCTGGAACTGGCATTCAGGATTGCGCGCGCGTTGGGAAAAGGGATCGAGGAGGTGTTCAGCTATCCAGCGCCCCGCACTCAGGAGCGGACGCCTTACTGAGCGTTCGCGCCGGGCAGTGCCGCCTTGGTCGGCATCGGCACCTGCGCCGGGGTCGGGAACTGCACGCCCAGTTCGCGCAGTTTCGCCAACAGCGCGATCATGATGCCGTGCTGGACTTCCGCGTACACCGCCAGTTCCGGCGCGCGCACGAAGTAGACGACCTCGTAGCGCAGCGCGGTCTCGGTCAGCGTCAACAGGCTGCAGCGAACGAAGCGGGCGCGCGGTGAGCCTTCGATGATGGCGCGCACGGCATCCGGCAGGGCGCGCAGCACGGCCACCGCCGTGTCATGCACGACCGGGATCTCAAAGGACACGCGCCGTTCACTCATGCGTCCGAAATTGCGGATGCGCGACTTGGTGATGTCGGCATTCGCCACCACGATCTGCTCGCCCGTGATGCTGCGGATGCGGGTGCTCTTGACACCGATGTACTCGACCGTTCCCGTCAGCGTATCGAGGGTGAGCAGATCGCCGAGGACAAAGGGCTTGTCCATCGCGATCGACATCGATGCCAGCAGATCGCCGAGGACGGCCTGCACCGCCAGGGCCACCGCGATGCCACCGATCCCCAAGCCCGCGAGCAGCGGCCTGATGGCCACGCCCATATTGTCCAGTGCCAGCAGCAGCGCCAGTGCCCAGATCAGGACACCGGCCACGAACAGGATGATCTCCATCGAGCCCGCGAGCGCCGCGGCGTGATCCGCGGCACTGCGCCGACGCCGGTCGATCGAATAGCGCAGCGTGGCCGTGGCCCAGCGGGCGGCCTGGTACCAGAAGATCAGCGTGATCAGGACATCGGCACCGTGATCGATGCGATGCGCGAGATGGATCGTCGGCGGAAAATCCAGCAGCTCAACGGCCGCGTACAGCGCGACGCCCCAGATGAACAGCCGGGTGGTCTTCTCGATCAGCAATGAAGTCAGGTCGAACGCCGCCGGAAGCGGGCGACCCGAGTCGATCGACTTGCGGCGCCGGGAGCGGAAAATCTGCCGCAGCGCCAGCAAGCCGATCAACACGCCCAGGAATACGACCAGCGCGGTCGCCCAGGCACCGACGCTATTCCACAGCAGCCCCTGCTTCCAGAATTGATCCAGGTTCATAGGGGCCGGATTTTCGCATGGACGGCCGCTAATCGGCCGTGTTCATTCCCAGTTCCTTGAGTTTGCGGGTCAGGGTGTTGCGTCCCCACCCCAGCAGCTTCGCCGCATCCTGGCGATGGCCCTGCGTGCGCTTGAGCGCCGCACGGATCAGTACCCGCTCGAACTCCGGCTGCGCATCAGCGAGCAGCGGGCGCTTGCCCACCATCGCCTGGCGGTCCGCCCAGCTGGAAAGCGCCTTGGCCCAGTCCACTTCGCCGGCAGTTTCGCTGTCCAAAGCGAGCTCGACCGGCAGATCCTCCATGCGGATTTCCGAACCCGGGGCCAGCACCGTCAGGCGGCGGCACAGATTCACCAGCTCGCGCACATTGCCCGGCCAGGTATGTGCCGCGAGCTTCTCCTTGGCATCCGTCGCCAAGGCCTTTGGATCCACGCCCAGCTCCATCGCCGCCACGTGCAGATAGTGATCGAGCAGTTCCGGGATGTCTTCCGAGCGCGCGCGCAGCGGCGGCAGCTCGATGCGGATGACATTCAAACGGTGATAGAGGTCCTCGCGGAACACGCCACGCTGCACCCGATCCTGCAGGTTCTGATGAGTCGCCGCGATGACCCGCACATCGACGCGGATCGGGGTCTGACCACCGACCCGATAGAACTCGCCCTCGGCGAGTACCCGCAGCAATCGGGTTTGCAGCGGCGTCGACATGTCGCCGATTTCGTCGAGGAACAGCGTGCCGCCGTCCGCCTGTTCGAAGCGGCCGCGACGCAGACTGTCGGCGCCGGTGAACGCGCCCTTCTCGTGGCCGAACAGTTCCGACTCGAGCAGCTCGCTCGGGATGGCCGAAGTGTTCAGCGCGATGAAGTGTTTCGCGGCGCGCGGGGAGTGCTCATGCAACGCGCGCGCGACCAGCTCCTTGCCGGTACCCGATTCGCCGGTGATCAGCACCGTGACGCTGGAGCGTGACAGGCGGCCGATGGCACGAAACACCTGCTGCATGGCCGCCGCACGACCCAGCAGCTCCGG
>DATHOA010000018.1:0-11784 GCA_035485475.1 Steroidobacteraceae bacterium
GGCACCCGGATGGCCACGGTGTCCTGACCCCCCGTGACGATGTCATGCACATTGGCGGCCCGCGGCATGACCAGCGTCATCGGGCCGGGCCAGAAACGCTCGGCAAGCCGCGTGGCCGCGGCCGGTACCTCGCTGACCCAGCGGTGCAGGAACTTGGGGCTGTCCAGGTGGACGATCACCGGATGGCTCAGGGGGCGGCCCTTGGCCTCGAAGATCCGGCGCACGGCGGCCGGGTTCTGCGCGTTCGCACCCAGCCCATAGACCGTTTCGGTCGGAAATGCGACAAGATCGCCATCGCGCAGCGCCTGCACGGCAGCATCTATATCGACCTGACTAGCCCGGAGAACCTTCACCATGGGGGAATTCTACCAAGGCTTGGGGCCCGGTCCGTGCTTTGTGCGCGACAGGGCCAGGTCCGCTCCTGGGGCGGTTTCTCCCGTGGAGATCGCGCCTCAGGCTTGCCAGACCCCAAAATGTTGTGCGGCCACTACTCCAGCAGCTGCCGCTCCCAGCCGCCGGCGGTGCGCCGGACCTCATAGGCCGGGAAGTAGTGCTTGTCGAGCTTCAAGGTGATGACCTCGGCCGCATCATTCCAGTTCAGCGTCTTCAGTCGCAGCGAAGACCGATCCGGCCGGCCGCTGACCGCCTTGAGAAAGGCATCCAGGTCAGGCGTCGGCACCCCGTCCACTTCCACGATTCGCCGCCCCGGGTACAGGCCATAGCGGGCCGATGGGGAGCCATAAGTAAAGAAGGCGACGTAGACGCCGTAGGGGGCGATACCGCGCTGGGCGGCGATCGGCCGTTGCGGCGCCTGCAGGGTAGCGCCGGCCCATTGCACGACCCGGTCGATATCCTGGCCATTGAGCGCCGCGGTTTCGATGGTCAATTGCACCGGTGCCGTGGCGCGCCACACGGTGACTTTGACGGTGGGCGCATCGGCAACCGCCTGTTCGACTTCCGCAAAATGGGTGACCGTGCGATCGTCGATGGCCAGCAGGATGTCGCCCTGCTGCAGCAGGCTCGCCGCGTTCGAGCCGCCGACCATGCGCACCACCATCAGTGCCTGGCGCTCATTGCCATCGTGCAGCTCCAATTTCTTCAGCCACTCCTCCGACAGCCCGAGCTGCCGCGCATCGGCCAGCTGAGTCGGAACCAGCTCAGTCTCCAGGCTGTGCAGCGGTGTGGCAGCGTGGATGTGATCGAGCATGGTGGCCACGCCATCAATCGGCACGCCTCGATTCTCCTGTGACAGATCGCGACCATTCTCGACCGCGTAGCTGGACCACAGTCCGAGCACCTGACCGGCGTCATTTGACAGCACGCCATCGTAGTCGGTCGGCGGATTCACCAGCTCCGCGACATCCAGATTGGTATCGCGAAAGCGCATGGAGCGCGACAGCGGCAGGGCCAGCGGGTCGACGTTCGCAATCGGGGTGCTGCGGGTATGCGGCTGCCCATCGGCACTCAAACCGACCACCCACACCGGATTGCCTTCATGCAGCGCACCGGGGGCCAGGGTCGCGCTTTTCACCGGCGTGTCGCCAATCAGCGCCGGGTCATACGCCACCACCGAAAGATTGTGCAGCGGATTGACATACACCACGCGGCCGGGCACCTGGATGGTCCCCGCGAAGGTGATCTGCACATTGCCCACGGACACCGGCACCGTGTTGCGGTCCACGACCACCAGACCCCGCGCCGCATCCACGATCAGTCCGGTGCCATGGAAGCTGGTTTCCGTGACGCCGGATACCGAGTACGGCATGTCATAGGTGACGAACACCAGCGAGGGCGTGAGCTTCTTCAGCCGCGCATCCGCATACGTCGGCAACGGTGTCGAGGCCGGCGCGGGCGGGGGTGCCGGCGCGACGGTCGTCAGCTCGGTGCAGTTCCACAGCCCCACGTGATCGTCGCGATGACAGCGTCCGGACAGAAACCACTGCCGATCCATGCGGAACGAGCGCAATTGCGTACTGCGCGGATCATCCAGCGAGAAATATCGCACCGTCGCGCGCGCGCCATCCCCGAGCGTGTCGAGGATTGTCTGCAGGTCATCGAGGTTGTTCACGGGTTTGGCGTTCATCGCCACGATGACCGAGCCGCGGGCAATGCCTGCCGCGCCCAGCGCATAACCGGGATTGGCCACGTACACGCCCCTGACCGGCACATTGAACTGCCGGGCCAGCTCATACGACAGGTTGTTGAGCACGCCATCGCCGAACTGCAGATACGAATCGGGCGTGATGGCGTGCAGATCCGTGATGGGCAGCTTCGCCGTGACGCTCTTGCCACCACGCTCCAGGGTCAGTTCAACCTTACCGCCCACATTGTCGTCCAGCAGCGCCTCGAGCGGCTCAAACTGGGTGACATAGCGGCCGTTGACGCGCACCAGAATGTCCCCGGGCTGCAGCACGCCGCTGCTGGGTGAGCCGGGCAGCACCTTGCTCACGACCAGCATGCCGGTCAGCGCCGGAAAAGCGCCGCGCACCTCGGTCTCGGTCGCCGCCCCGAGGCCGAGTCGTTCCAGCTCATCGTAAGGCACGTAGCTGAAGTCCGTGGACAAGGTGCCGCGGGTGACCGGCTTGCCCTGCTGGATCAGTTCGAGCGCGCGGCGTACCCGCCCCAGCGGCAGATAGAAGCTCGAGGCCGCGCCATTGGCACCCCCGGCGTTCAGGGCAATGACCCGGCCGCGGATATCGACGACGGGGGAGCCCGAGGAACCTCCCGAAGTGCCCGATGCCGCCTGCAGATAGAAAGTATTGAAGTCGTTGTACTTGTACAGACCGTACACCGGCGCATCGCGGTCCAGCCGCGCCAGGGTCCCGGCGAGAATCGACAGTTGCTCACCGGCATTGTTGCCGATGACGCGGATTTCGGTGCCGACCTTGGCACCTTCCGGGTACAGCGGCAGGGCCTTGGGCTTGATGAAGTGCAGCTTCGAGGGGTCGTAGTGATACAGGCCGAAGTCGTGGACCGGATCGCGGTACACCGGATACAGCTGCACCTCCTCGCGGTTCAGAAACGTCGCCTCGGCCGTGACCGGCCCCGGTGTGACGACATGCCGGTTGGTGAGGATCAGCCCGCGCTCGGCATCCACCACGAACCCGGTGGCCTGGGCGGTTGCATTCCATTCAGTGTCGAAGGCGCGTGTCTGGTCGATATTGATGGCGACCACATTGCTGACAATGCGCTCCAGGGTGCCGGACCAGTCCGGATTGCCCTCCGCTGCGGTGGCCTGCTGGGCCAATGTTGCAGATTGCGCGGTTGGCGGGCTGGGCGCATCCGGCTTGGCCGCATCGGGGGCGCCTTGCACCAGGGCCGGCAGCCACATACAGGTCAGCAGCGGCAAAGCCAAGGCGCAACGAAAGGTTTTCATTAATGAGCAATCAGTACCAGCAGCCACACCACCCCCAACAATACAAAAGACATTAATACGGCGGCCGAACCGATGTCCTTGGCGAGACCCGCCAGGACATGCCGTTCCAGGCCGATGCGATCAACCGTGGCCTCCACGGCGCTGTTCAGCAATTCAACTATGAGTACCAGCAGCATGGGCGCGACCAGCAACGCCCGTTCCACCCCGGTCCGACCCAGCCACAGGCCCAGGGGTATGACCAGGAGGCTCAAACCCAGTTCCTGCCGAAATGCGGCCTCCTCGCGATAGGCGCCCAGGAGGCCTTTGCTGCTGGCCCCGGCGGCCCTGAGGATGCGGGTCAGGCCTTTCGGCTTCTCGCGGGCCAGCGTTTCCGGGACGGACATGCTCTTCCTACGGTTATTTTGCCGTCATGTTAAGCGGTACAATGCACTCATGTCGCATCCACGTCGCAAATCGCTCGTAACCACCGTTGGGGGTATCCGCGTCGGCGGCCCCAATCCCATTGTCGTCCAATCCATGACCAATACGGACACGGCTGATATTGCCGGTACCGTGGAACAGGTCAGGTCCCTCGCCCGGGCCGGCTCCGAACTGGTGCGCCTCACGGTAAACTCTGCGGAAGCCGCTGCCGCCGTGGCGCCGATTCGCGAGCGTCTGGACCAGCTCGGCGTCACAGTCCCCCTCATTGGCGACTTCCATTTTAATGGCCATAAGCTGCTGCGTGAATATCCCGGCTGCGCGACTGCATTGGCCAAGTACCGCATCAATCCGGGCAATGTCGGCCGCGGCACCAAGCGCGACCCGCAGTTTGCGGAAATGATCGAAATGGCCTGCCGGTATGAAAAGCCGGTCCGCATCGGCGTCAACTGGGGCAGCCTCGACCAGGACCTGCTGACGCGGATGATGGACGAGAATTCGGCGCGGGCCGAGCCCCTCGATGCGCGCGACGTCATGCGTCAGGCGGTCGTGGCTTCGGCGCTCTCCAGCGCCGAGCGCGCCATGGAAGTGGGCCTGCCGAAGGATCGCATCATCCTCTCGGCGAAGGTCTCCGGCGTGCAGGACCTGATTGCGATCTACACGGATCTGGCCGCGCGCTGCGATTTCCCTTTGCACCTCGGACTCACCGAGGCCGGCATGGGCTCCAAGGGCATCGTGGCCTCCACCGCCGGCATGTCCGTGCTGCTGCAGCAGGGCATCGGCGACACGATCCGCGTATCGCTCACCCCCGAGCCCAACGGTGACCGTACCAATGAAGTGATCGTCGCGCAGGAGATTCTGCAGACCATGGGCCTGCGCTCCTTCACGCCCATGGTCATCGCCTGTCCGGGTTGCGGCCGCACCACGAGCACCTACTTCCAGGAACTTGCCCAGCGTATCCAGTCGCATATCCGCCATCGCATGCCGGAATGGCGCCGCTCCTACGATGGCGTCGAGGAAATGACCGTGGCCGTGATGGGCTGCGTGGTCAATGGTCCGGGTGAAAGCAAGCACGCGAGTCTGGGGATCAGTCTTCCGGGCACCGGCGAGCGGCCGGTCGCCCCCGTGTATGAGGATGGTGCCAAGACGGTGACGCTCAAGGGCGAGCGCATCGCCGAGGAATTCCAGGAACTGGTGGAGCAGTATGTCGCCCGCAAATACACGCCGAAGCAGGCCTTGTGACGCAGCGTCATGACTGAATTGGCCGACCGCCGCTGCGAACCCTGCGAAGGCGGCGTCGCGCCCCTGACGCGCGCGGCGGCCGATGAATTGCTGTTGCGCCTGGATCCGGCCTGGACTTTGGATGACGCCGCGGCCAGCCTGCGCCGCGAGTTCACCTTCCGCGATTTCTATCGCACCATGAGCTTTGTCAATGCCGTGGCGCATGTGGCCAATATTGAGGACCATCACCCGGATCTCGAAATCGGCTACAGCGTCTGCCGGGTCCGGTACAGCACCCACGCCATCGGCGGGCTGTCCGAAAACGACTTCATCTGCGCTGCCAAGCTGGATCAGATTCCCAGGCTCTAAGATCGGGTGCCTGGCCCAGCGCATGTCCGATGAAGAAGCGCTTCAGCAGCGCGCTACGATTGGTCAACACCAGCGCGCGCCGCGCCAGGGCGGATACCGGTCCGACACCCTGCGCCAGCACGCGGTTGAAGGCATCGATGGCAAACTCCATCAGCTGATTCTCGCCCTTGCGCCAGCGTTCGTACGCCCGCAGCGTGCGCTGCGCACCCAGGTATTCTCCGGAGGCGCGCGCCTGCAGACATAGCTGCACCAGCGCCGCCGCGTCCAGCAGCCCGAGGTTTACACCCTGCCCCGCCAGCGGGTGGACGACATGCGCCGCATCACCGACCAGTGCGCAGTGCTCGGCGCTATAGCGCTCGGCCGTCAAGCGGTGCAGCGGAAAGGCCAGGCGCGCACCGGTCAGGCGCAAGGCCCCGAGCACCGCATCGCTGTGTTGCAGCAGCTGCGCCTCGAAGTCCGCGCGGGTCGCATCGAGCAGGGCGCGCGCCTGCGCCTCGCGCAGTGACCAGACGATGGAGACGCGGCCATCCGCCAACGGCAGCAGCGCGAGCGTGCCGCCATCGACAAAGCACTGCCACGCCGTGTTCTGGTGTGAGCGCTCGGGCGTGAGCCGCGCCACGATGGCGGTCTGTTCGTAGCTCGTGGTGCGCGTCCCGATGCCGAAGGCCGTGCGTACGGCGGAGCGGGCGCCATCGGCACCCACGATCAGTTGTGCCGTGAGTTCCCCGGCCGACGACTGGACGCGCACCCGGCCTTGCTCCCCGGACGGGGCGATCAGGCCCTGCCATTCACCATTGAGTACTTCCCCGCCGGCCGCCTGGAACGAATCCGTCAAGGCGCTGGTGATCTGATGCGTCTCGATGATGTAGCCCAGGTTAGGCTCACCCACCTCGGCCGCATCAAACTGCAGTACCTCATCGCCGCTTGCGGCCACGCCCTGGTACCACACGCGCATGCGCTCGTAGGCCCAGGCATGCGGTGCAATACCGGGCCACGCGCCGGCGGCATTGAGAATTCTTTCACTGGCGCGCGACACCGCAAGCACGCGGCCATCGTCCGGCGCGGCCGCGGACTGCAGCACGGCCACGCGCAATGCGCGGCCGTGGCCGGCGCCGCGAGCCAGCAGCGCACCGGCACACATCCCGACCGGACCGCCCCCGACAATGAGCACGTCCCAAGGCGTCGTCATCGCAGCGGCAGCCCACGCGCCAGTCGCGGCGCGCGGCCGCCAAACCCGAGGCTGACTCGCGCCAGCGCGCTCTTGGCCGGCGGCAGCAGATCGAACAGCAGCAGCCCCGCACCGCGCGCGAAGCGCACCGGTGCGCGTGTATCGCCAAACATCCGGATCAGTCCATCCGTGAAGCGGGTCACGCCGCGACGATCCTGCGCGCGATCTTTCGCGAAGGCCGCCAGCAGCGCATCGGCGCCCGGATCGCCGGCTGCGGCCACAAGTTCGGCCAGCGCCGCCACATCCCGCAGTGCCAGATTGAAGCCCTGGCCCGCGACCGGATGCAGCGACTGCGCCGCATTGCCGATCAGTACCGTGCGCTGCGCCACGGCCGCATCCGCGCGGCTCAGTTTCAATGGATAGCTGGCGCGACGGCCGACGCCGATGAATTTTCCAGCCCGCCAGCCGAAGTGCTGCTGCAGCTGGTCGAGGAACTGCGCCGCGCTCGCACCCAGCGCGGCGGTGGCGGCCGGCGGACTGCGGGCCCATATCAGCGTGTAGCTGCCATCGCGCAGCGGCACCAGTGCCAGCGGACCGGCGGACGTGAAGCGCTCGAACGCGGTGCCATCATGCGGCGTGTCGGTGACCACGTTGGCCACGATCGCAACCTGGCCATACTCCGCCTCGGTCGCCGTAATGCCCGCATCCCGACGTACCGCCGAATGCGCGCCATCGGCGGCAACGGCCAAGCGGGCGCGCAACGTCGTGCCCGCGCCTGCCAGCCGCACGGTGACGCCCGCCGCATCGGTGCTGACGGACTCGACCGTCGCCGGCACCCGCACACTGATGCGGTCATTGGCGCGCAGCTGCTGCCACAAGGCCGCGCCCAGCACCCGATTGGGTACCACGAAGCCAAAGGCCTCGATGCCCTGCTCGCGTGCATTCAGATGCGCGAAGGCGAACTGGCCGGCATCGGAGACATGAATGGCGCGAATCACTCCACATTGATCCGCCACGCTGCCCCACACACCGAGGCCCTCGAGAATGCGGCGGCTGGCATTGCCCAGCGCCGTGGTGCGCTCATCAAAGCTTTGATGGGCGCTGGCCTCGGGCGCCATGCCCTCGATGAGCACGATCCGGCGGCCGGCGGCAGCGGCGGCCACCGCGAGGCTGGCACCGACCATGCCGCCCCCAATGACCGCGATATCGAACTCTTCCAATTGAGCCTCGCCGGCGGCCTTATGCCGCGGCCATCAACGCCTCGATGGCGTCCGGATCCTTGGGCGCACCCGCCGTGAGTACTTCCACGCCATCGCGGGTGACGACCACATCATCCTCGATGCGGATGCCGATGTTGGCGAAGCGGCGTGGCACACCCTTCAGTCCGGCCGGGATGTAGATGCCCGGTTCGATGGTCAGCGCCATGCCCGGCTCCAGCACCCGCCATTCATCGGCAAGCTTGTAGTCGCCCACGTCATGCACGTCCATCCCCAGCCAATGGCCGGTGCGATGCATGAAGAAGCGCCGGTATGCGCCCTCCTTCGTCAGCTTCGCCACCGACCCTTTGAGCAGCCCGAGTTTCACCAGGCCCTGTGTGACCACGTGCACCGCGGCCTGGTGCGGATCATTCCATGATCCCCCCGGCCGCACGGTCTGGATGGCCGCCTCGTTGGCTGCCAGTACGATGTCGTACACGGCACGCTGTTCGGGTGAGAAGCGTCCGTTCACGGGGAAGGTGCGGGTGATGTCCGAAGCGTAGTACTGGTACTCGCAGCCCGCATCGATCAGCAGCAGGTCCCCGTCCTTGAGCGGCTGGTTGTTCTCCCGATAATGCAGGATGCAGGAGTTGGCGCCGCCCCCCACGATGGGCTCGTAGGAGGTGTCGGCATTGTGACGGCGAAACTCGTGGAGGATCTCGGCCGTGATGCCGAACTCGCTGCCACCGGGACGACACGCGCGCATGGCGCGGACATGGGCGCCGCTGGCAATGCGTGCGGATTCACGCATCACATCGAGCTCGGCCCGCGATTTGGTCAGGCGCATGTCGTGCAGCACATAGTCGAGCGTGACGAATTCCTGGGGGGGATGCTTGCCGTGTCGCGCCTGGGTGCGCAGGCCATTGAGCCAGCCGACCACCCGCTGGTCGAACTCGGGGTGCGTGCCCATGGCATAGAACACGCGCGTGCGGTTCTCCATCAGTCCGGGCAGGATTTCATCGATATCGCTGATGGGGAAGGCATCGTCGGCGCCGTAATGTCGGGTGGCCCCTTCGGTCCCGGCGCGCCGTCCGTCCCAGGTCTCGCGCTCCGGATCCCGGTCGCGCACGAACAGCACGTACTGCGCATGCTCACGCCCGGGTACCAGTACCGCCACCGACTCAGGCTCGCCAAAGCCGGTCAGGTACTGAAAATCACTGTCCTGGCGATAGGGATATTCGACATCGTTGTTGCGATGGCGCACGGGCGCGGCCGGAATGATCGCGATGGAGTCACGCCCCATCAGGCGCATCAGCTGACGGCGGCGGCGCGCGAACTCCTCGCGGGTGATGGCTTTGGGTTTGGCCAGCAGCTTCGTCGGCTGCATGCTGCGCGCCTGGCGCCTGGAGCGCGCGGCGGATTCTGCGTCATGACGTAACATATCAGTGCAATAGCCCTTCGGGACGGCTTGTTTCCCGGCGTAGAGGTTCCAGTTCATCGAACAGCAGCTGCACCCCGGCGCGCACGAACTCGACCAGCTCGGCGTAGGCCCCTTCATTGGACTCCAGGCTTTCGGCGCTGTCGGCGGCCACGTGCGTGATCTCGGTCAGGTCGCGTACCACTTCACCGATATCACCGGGCAGCAGGCTTGCATCGGTCAGCGAGCTGGTGCCCAGACCATAGAGGAAGCCCTGGCACCAGGCTCCGAGCGCCGCGGCGCGCGTCTCGATGGGCTGCTCGTCCTCGGGCAGCAAGGGCGCGAACTGCATCTGCGCTTCTCCCAGGGCCACGCTGGTGCTGTGGAATAGATCGAGCAGCACCTGGCTGGCCGCGGAACCCGAAGCCCCCTCGGGCAGGATTTCGAGCATCCAGTCCTCGAAACGATAGGCCACGGTGGAACACAGGCATCCAGTCAGCGTGCCGTGCGCCTCGGCGGCGTCGGTCAGGGAATGAGCCTGGTGCAGGACCTGCTGGATCTGCTCATAGTCGGCGGCTTGCATCCGCATGGATTATGCCTATGATCGATGCTATGAGCACCTCAGTGAATTCGGAGCTCGATCTGGAGCTCACCCGCTTGGAATCCAGGGTCGACGAACTCGCCACCCGCGTCGCGCAGCTGCAGGAAGAGAATCGTGCACTGCGACAGCGTCACGATACCCTGGCCAATGAACGTGCCGCGGTCCTGAACAAGAATGAGCAGGTGCGGGGCCGTGTCGAAGCCATGATCGGTCGCTTGAAAACTCTGGAGCACGGCGCATGAGCACTTCCGAACCCGCACGTGTCAGTGTCCGGATATTGGAAAAGGAATATTTTGTCGCATGTCCGCATGACGAGCGGGCGGCGCTGCTGGATGCCGCCGAGTTCCTCAATGGCCGCATGCGCGAAATCCGTGACACCGGCAAGGTGGTGGGGCTCGATCGTGTCGCCGTGATGGCCGCACTGAATCTCGCCAATGAGCTGCTGCGCATCCGTGACCAGGAATCCAAGGTCACGACCGCGGCGGTCAGCCGGGTGCGCACGGCCCGCGAGCGCGCCGAGGCGGCCCTGGCACGCCATCAGCAGCTGGAGCTGTAGCCCTTATTCATCACCCGGCACGCCGGCACCCGTCATCGTGGTAAAATCCTCCCGCGTCGCCTGCGGTGTTCGATTTCGTGCCGGGTTACCTCTCGACCTTAATTTAAACACCCAGGGATAGGGCTCGTGGGCAGAATTGTGCAAGTCCGACTTCGTGAGCGGAAAGCCTTACCTCCCTCAGCTCGTCCCACTTTGTTGCTCTGGTTCGAGAGCAACGGTTCGTACCGGCATTTGCGGGTGACGCCTTGAATTTGCGGTCTGACGACCGAAACGCCCTGCGCCGGCATTTAAGGAAGCTGCGCCGGGCGGTACCCGCGGCGCAACGCCGCGCCGTCGGTGCGGCCGTCGCCCACCACATCCGCCAAAGTTTCAACCTCCGTCCCGGCTTGCGCATCGCCGTGTATGCGCCGCTGCCCACGGAGCTCGATACCGCCGCGCTGATGCGCTTGAGCGCGCAGCACCGCTGCCGCATCTACCTGCCACGCCTGACCGACCTGCGCCGACGCCGCATGCAGTTCGTCGAAGCCGGCGGCCCCATGCACCGCAATCACCTCGGAATAATGGAGCCGGTGCAGCTGCGGCGCCTGTCGGCGCGCAACCTGGACCTGGTGTTCGTGCCCCTGGTCGGCTTCGATGCGAAGGGTGAGCGGCTCGGGATGGGGGCCGGCTACTACGACCGGGCCTTCGCGTTCCTGCGCCGACGAAGTCACTGGATCCACCCGCGGCTCATCGGACTGGCCTATTCCTTCCAGCAGGTACCGCATATCGAGGGCGCCTCGCATGATGTGCGCCTTAACGCCGTCATCACCGAGAAGGGACTCATCAAGTGCAATTCTGGCTACTGAAGACCGAACCTGACAGTTTCGGCATCGATGACCTGGGCCGTGCGCCGCGCAAGACGACTGCCTGGGATGGGGTGCGCAACTACCAGGCGCGCAACATGCTGCGTGATCAGATGCAGCGCGGCGACCAGGCGTTCGTGTATCACTCCAGCTGCGAAACCCCTGGAATTACCGGCATTGCAGAAGTGGTGAAAGCCGGCTATCCGGACCCGACCGCCTTCGATGCGAAGCATCATCACCATGACCCCGACAGTGATCCGAAGAATCCGCGCTGGTACCTGGTGGACGTGAAGCTGGTGCGAAAGTTGCCGCGAGTGATCACCTTGGATGAGTTGCGCGAGCATGCGAAGCAGGAACTTGCGGGGATGGTGCTGCTGCGTCCAGGCAATCGATTGTCGGTCATGCCGATCACTGCGGCGCATTGGAAGTTCATCACTTCAATGGTCTGACCCTCACGAAATGAGTGATGCGTCTCGCGCGCCTACTCCTTCTTGCTTGTAATTTCAATTCGCGTGCGTATACTCCGACCTCGGACTAACCCTAACTGGAGATCTATCATGGCTAAGGCAAAAAAGAAGGCCAAGAAGAAAGCAGCGAAGAAGAAGTAGCTGCAACCGGTGG
>DATHOA010000019.1:0-13225 GCA_035485475.1 Steroidobacteraceae bacterium
CGTCGGAAATATCCACAGGAAGCGCGCGCCGATGACCACGATGCTGACGATGGCGGCGGCAATGGCAAGCTCCGCAGTTGAATAGCCGCGGATACCCTGGACTATGCCCCGCGCCTGCAGGCCCGTGACCAGGAACACCACACCCTCGACGAGGTAGATCAGAAAGTCCCAGAAGAACACACCCTGCAGACGGGTCCGGGAACTGATCAGCCGCTGGCCATTCCAGCTGACGTACAGACCCGTGGCCACCGTTGCCAGTACCCCGGAGCCACCCAGGTATGCGGGCGGCCAGAACGCCACGAATGGCGTCAGCACCGACAGCGTCACTTCTATATGGGTATCTCGTGCCCAGTGACGCAGATGCAGCATCAACCAGCCCACCGCAATCCCCCATAGCACCTCACCCACCACGATCAGCGAAAAAAGTGCCGAGGCATGGCCGATGGAGATACTCCCCAGGCTGACCGCCACCACGGCGAAGCGATACAGGATCAGTGCAGTCGCATCATTCGCCAGCCCCTCACCCTCGAGAATGGTGAGGATGCGTCGTGGGATCTGCATGCGCCGGGCAATCGACAGCGGCGCCACCGCGTCGGGCGGTGAGACGATGGCGCCCACCGTGAAGCCGACCGGCCAGGACAGCTGCAGCCACAGATGACAGGCCGTCGCCACCAGCACCGTGGTGAACAGCACGCAGCCGATCGCGAGCAGCGAAATGCCGCCCAGGTTGGCGCGGAAGTCCTTCCAGCTCATCGAGACGGCCGTCCAGTAGACGAACAGCGGGAGGATGACCAGCAGCACGAGCTCTGGCGCGAGGGTCACGGAGGGTAGTTTCGGGATCAATGCCAGCACCACGCCCGTGAGCACCAGCAGGATCGAGGATGGCACCTTCAGCCGGGTGGCGATGGCCTCGACGCCGGCAATCACGGCCAGCAGCACGACGAGCAATTGCAGCGTCTGGATCATAAAATGGTGGTAACCGACCCCAAGGCAGCATATCAGGCAGTCAACCGGCCGCCCGGCGGAACGTTAGTTTGCTGTTGGTCGGCGATGGTGGCAGGAGTAACTCATGGTCAGGCGTACACTTTTTGTTCCGGTCCTGGCGGCAGCGACGGCACTGGCGGGGTGCACCGGTATTCCGGTCAGAACCGACCAGAACTCCCAGCTGCTGGCCAGCGTTCATTGCCAATCCGTGGCCTGGGCCGGCGGGTTCAAGGGGGCGAGCCCCCTGCGCGATACCATTGCGAATCCCTTGAACGAGGCCCGCCTGCGCGATGCCATCGCAGCCGACCTGCAGACGGCCGGAATAACCCTGGTGGATGCGCCCAAGGCGCGGTGCCTGGTCGGTTACGGCATCGGCATGGAACGCCAGATCGATGCGGTGTACCCGGACGGCTGGGGCTATGGCGGAGCCTACTGGGGACGGGGTTGGGGGCCCGGCTGGGGCTGGGGCTGGGGAGAACCGTATGTCTACCACCAGAGCTTCATCACCGTGGATCTGTATGACGCCGCCTCGAAGCAGCCGATATGGCATGCCTCAGCCGCACAGAGCCTCAACGGGCTGACCGGGGACGCGGCCAGCCAGCGTATCCGCGCCGCAGTGAACGCCATCTTCGTGAAGTTTCCCCGCTAGGGGTTAACGTCATTCAAGACTGCAGGTGCACCGTACTGACCAGCAGGTCGGCACGAGCGGCGCGCGGACCGACCAGGATTTCGACGATGCCGGCTTCGAACACCGGCCTCAGGTCCCGGCCCAGGATGCGCAGTTGTTTCGCCGACACCGCCAGGGTGACCGTCCCGGTCTTGCCCGGCGCCAGTTCCAGCCGCGCGAATCCCGCCAACTGCAGCAATGGCGGCGAGACGCTGGCCACCACCTGGTGTGTAAACACGAACACGGTTTCACGCGCCGTGCGGCTGCCTTCATTGGTCAGATCCACCTGCACCTGAATGATGTCGCGCACGGTAACCCCGGTCGGCGACACGCGCAGATTCGAGTAGCGGAACCGACCGTAGGTCAGTCCGTGTCCGAAGACGAACAACGGATCGTTGGGCGAGTCCAGGTACTTGCTGGTGTACTTATCGGCGGGATTGGCCGGACGGCCGCTGCGCCGCTCGCTATAGAATATCGGTATCTGCCCGACCGAGCGTGGCCAGGACATCACCGTGCGCCCGCTGGGGGAGACCCTGCCCAGCACCACATCGGCCACCGCATTGCCGGCCTCGCAACCCGGAAACCAGGCCGCGATCACCGCATCGCAGTCCTGTAGCAGCGCGGCGATCGTCAGCGGCCGCCCCGAAAACAGCACCACGGCGCAGGGTTTGCCCGCCTGCCGCGCGCGCGCGAGTACCGCCGTGGCCAAGGCCTGTTGCTGACCCGGAAGATCCGGGTGCACCCGGCTGGCGGCCTCACCGCTCATCACCGCTGCCTCGCCCAGACACAGCAGGATGCTGTCGCAGCGATCACACAAGGCCAGGGCCGCGGCAATGCCGCTGGCATCCTCACCCTCGATGCTAACACCCGGCGCGAATTGGACTTCGGCATCCGGCAATGCCGCACGCAATCCACTGAACACGCTCACATGATTGTCCGCCACACCAGCGGCCCACCACGGTCCGCGCATCTCCTCGGGGGCATCGCCCAGCGGCCCGATCACGGCAAGTGCGCGCAGCTCGCGCTTGAATGGCAGCACCTCGTGTTCGTTCTTGAGCAGCACCAGTGATTGCGCCCCGACATCACGCGCCAGCGCACGCCGCCGGGCGACGGTGGCAGCGGACTCGTGCGTGCGGCAACGGCCGTAGGGATCCGCAAAAAGTCCAAGCTGCTCCTTCAGGCGCAGCACCCGCCGCACGGCGGTATCGATCTGCGCCATGGTGACGAGGCCGCGTTCGAGCGCGGCCGGCAGGCCATGCCGGTAGGCATCGGCCATCATGTCGATGTCGACGCCCGCGTGCAGTGCCAGCGCCGCCGCCTCGGGCAGGTCGGCCGCGATACCGTGGTTGAGCAGTTCGCGGATGGCGTTGTAGTCGCTGACAATCACGCCATCGAAACCCGTGCGCACGCGCAGCCAGTCGCGCAGCAGCGCCGTATGCGCGGTCATCGGAATGCCCGCCAGGTCCGTGAACGCCGGCATGACGGTGGCCACGCCGGCGCGTACCGCGGCTTCGAAGGGCGGCAGGTGCACCTCGTGCAGCGTGCGTTCGGAGATGTCCACCGAGGCGTACTCGCGACCTGCCGTCACGGGCGCGTAGGCGCAGAAATGCTTGGCGCAAGCGGCGAGCGCGTTGGGCGCGGCCAGATCCGCGCCCTGAAAGCCGCGCACTTTGGCGCTCGCCATCTGCACCGCCAGCCACGAGTCCTCACCGGAGCCCTCGACCGTGCGACCCCAGCGCGGATCGCGCGACACATCGAGCATGGGGGCAAAGGTCATGGCCAACCCATCGGCGGCCCCTTCAATGGCGGCTTCGCGCGCGGTGGCCTCCCACAGGGCAGGATCAAACACCCCCGCCTCGGCGAGCGGCACCGGAAACAACGAGCGGTGGCCGTGAATGATGTCCAGTCCGATGAGCAGCGGAATCTTCAGACGCGACTCCTCGACGGCGAGGCGCTGGATGTCCCGCACCGGTCCCGCACCCACCATATTGAGCAGGTTGCCAATGGCCCCGCTGCGGATGGCCTCGGTGGAATCCCCCGCAATGACCGGACCGGTGACGGTGAATGAGGAGGCCGTCATGGTGAGCTGGCCCAGCTTTTCGGTCAGGGTCATGCTGCTGATCAGGGTTTCGATGCGGCTCATGAATTCCGACCCACTGCATGCAGTAAAATGAATGATTAGGATACAGGATGCCCACCTTGCCGAAGTCACCCGCCGCCCGTTCCGCCCGCGCCCCCCGTCGCTCGCGTGCGCTCAGCCCGGCTGAGCTTGCGGCCCTGCCCGATGCGGCATTGCTCGAACAGGTGCAACGGCAGACCTTCCGTTTCTTCTGGGAAGGCGGCCTCCCGGTCAGCGGCCTGACGCCCGACCGCAGCACCCTGCGCGCGGCACCGGTCGATGACAAGGCCGCAATCGGGGGCACGGGGTTTGGCCTGATGTGCATCATTGTCGCGGTCGAACGCGGCTGGATCACGCGCGCGGCGGCCGTTACCCGCATCGGTGCCATGCTGGATGTGCTGACCCGGGCACCCTGCTATCACGGCGCCTTCCCCCACTTCCTGAACGGACGCACCGGGGCCACGATCCCGTTTTTCCGCAAGGACGATGCGGCCGACCTGGTTGAAACCTCCTTCCTGTGCATGGGCCTGTTGTGTGCACGCCAGTACTTCGATGCCGACACCAGCGCCGAGGCGCAACTGCGCGGACGGGCCAACTGGCTGTGGGAAGAGGTCGAATGGAGCTGGTTTACCCAGGATCAGCGCCGCCTGCTGTACTGGCACTGGAGTCCCAATAATGGCTGGGCCATGGATCATGAAATCCATGGCTGGAACGAATGCCTCATTACCTATGTGCTGGCGGCGGCCGCGCCGCGCTACGGCGTGGATCCTCTGGTGTACCACCGCGGTTTCGCCGCCGGGCGCGATTTCCTGAACGGCAAGTCCTACTACGACATCGAGCTGCCACTGGGCGCGCCCTTCGGCGGTCCGCTGTTCTTCACACATTATTCGTTCTGCGGCCTGGATCCCCATGGTCTGAAGGATCGCTACGCCGACTACTGGCAGCAGAACCTGGCGCATGTGCAGATCAACCATGCCCACTGTGCCACCAACCCGCATGGCCACCCCGGGTACAGCGCGCAGTGCTGGGGGCTGACCGCCAGTGTCGATCCGGATGGCTATGCCGTACACGATCCCGCCAATGACAACGGCACGATTTCTCCCACCGCGGCGCTTGCCAGCCTGCCCTACGCCCCGCATGAATCCCTCGCCGCCATGCGCCACTTCCTGCGTCGCTACGGCAACAAGGTGTGGGGTCGCTACGGCTTCGTGGACGCCTTCAGTGAGCGTCGCGGCTGGTTCGCCGATACCTTCCTCGCCATCGATCAGGGTCCCATCATCATCATGATTGAGAATCACCGTTCGGGGCTGCTGTGGCGGCTGTTCATGTCGATACCGGAGATTCAGAACTCCTTGCGAAAACTGGGCTTCAGCAGCCCGCGAATCAGCGCGCACAGTTGAACACCACGGCGAACTTCGCAGACTGGATCGAGGCCCAGTACCATCACTGCGCACACCAGATCCTGCGCAGCATCTCGGCCACCGACATCATCAAGCAGCGGCCGGGCTTCGGGCTTGCCGTGCAGGCCAGTGTCGGTTCGGTGGTCGCCTCACCGGTGCTCGCCGCATACGACCCGGAGCCGGACTACTTCTTCCACTGGTACCGGGACTCCTCCGTGGTGATGGATGCGCTGCGCATCCTGTATGAGCGCGGCACGCTGGGAGATGAGGCCCTGCAGCTGTTCGAGCAGTTCGTGCAGTTCTCACTGGCAGCCGATCAGCTCGACGGTCGCGTGCTGGTTGCACAGCCGCAATGGCGGGCACGCGTCCAGCCGGACTTCATCCAGTACCTGCGTGAGGAGACGGACCTGGCCGTGGCGCATGGCGAGCGCATCCGCGGGGAAACGCGGCTCAATGCCGACGGTACGCTGGACATCTCCCGCTGGCCGCGGCCGCAGCACGATGGCATCGCCACCCGGGCATTGATGCTGATGCGCTGGTTGCAGCTGCCGGCGCTGGAACCGGCCGTGCGCGAGGCCGCCTCACGACTATTGAAGGCGGATCTGCACTACACCCGGCGGCATTGGCCGGAACCCTCCTACGACATCTGGGAGGAGGATCTGGGACTTCATTACTACACGCTGTGCGCCGCGGCTGCGGCACTGGCCGATGATCCGGCCTGCGCCGCGATCCATCACATGCTGGATGGCTTCTGGGACGGTACCGCGGGCCACTATCGCTCGCGCGCGTTGGCCAGCGGCGCCGCATCCCCGAAGCAGCTTGATATCGCGGTGATCCTGGCGGCCGTGCACACGGATCTGCCCGGCGCGCGGCATTCGCCGGCGGACCCGCGCATGCATGCGACCCTGGACCGGCTCGAGGAACTTTTCGCGGGCCAGTACGCGATCAATGCGCAGCGGCCGGCGGGCGCCGGCCCGGCCATGGGTCGCTATGCGGGGGATGTCTACTACTCCGGCGGGGCATACTATTTCTCGACCCTGGGAGCGGCGGAACTTTGTTATCTGGCTGCCGGCCGCATGAGCCCGCAGGCCGCACAACCATGGCTGCGGCGCGGCGACGCATTCCTGGAAACGGTACGCGCCTTCACCCCCCCGGAAGGTGACCTGTCGGAGCAGTTTGACCAGCACACCGGCGCCCAGAGTTCGGCCCGGCACCTGACATGGAGCTATGCGGCCTTCATCAGTGCGACGGCAGCCCGCAGCCGTGCCCTATTGTGCGGAAACGTTACAAAAACTTGAACCTGGTCCGTGCACGATCGGCCCGGGACCGCGTTTAATTGACTACAAGGCGCGCCAGGGGTGCGTCGGGTCACATCGAGGTCAGCCATGCGAAAGTTTGAAACTTATGCCCGAAATCTGGTCCTGGCGGCTGCCGTAGCGCTCACCGTCAGCGCCTGCGTCGTGGTTCCGGCCCGCGGTTATTACGCCGGGGGCGGCTATTACAGCGGCACCGTCACGATCGCGCCGCCGGAGCCGCAGGTCGAAGTTTATGGGGCCCCTCCGGTGGCCGGCTATGTCTGGATCGGCGGCTACTGGAACTGGGTCAACGGCCGTCATGTCTGGGTCGGTGGCCGTTGGTCCGCGCCGCGCCCGGGATATCGCTGGGCGCCCCACCACTGGGAACACCGGGGTGATGGCTGGCACCTGGCCGGCGGCGGCTGGGTGCGTCGCTAAGCCTGCAGCCCTTCGCGACCACGTGGCCCGGTGGCTTGTCCATCGGGCCATTTCTTTGAGTCTCGGTACGGTAAGTCCTACACGCTAATAAACCGCGTCCTGATGCATTATACGGACCCATGAATGGCCCGATGCAGAACGACAAGGACCCGGTAGATGCCAACGCCGGGCTGGTGCGCCAGCAGCTTGCGCTGACGCGTGCCACGTTCGCCGGTCCGGTCGGCAAAACCATCATGGCGCTGATGACGGCGGCACTTGTCGTCATTTGCGGCACGGCCTATCTGCAGATCCGCGTCAACCTCTGGAACAAGCCTTTCTACGATGCCCTGTCGCGGCGCGACCTGCACGACTTCCTGGTGCAGCTGGGGGTGTTTTTCATTCTCGCCGCCTGGCTGACCATTCTCAATGTGGCACAGCGCTGGGTCGGGGAGATGCTGAAGCTGAAAATGCGCGAAGCGCTGGCCAAGGATCTGCTCGAACACTGGATGCAGCCGCGGCGCGCCTTCTGGCTGGCCAACGCGGGGGCCATGGGCGAGAACCCCGATCAGCGCATGCACGAGGATGCGCGCCATCTGTGCGAGCTGACTTCCGACTTGGGGATGGCGCTGCTGCAGTCGACCATTCTGTTCATCTCTTTTTCGGGCGTGCTGTGGGTGCTGTCCAGCGCGTTCCTGTTCCGGATTGGCGAACACGACTACGCCGTACCCGGCTTCATGCTGTGGGCCGCGATCATCTATGCGTTGACCGGCTCGCTGCTCAGTTACTGGATCGGCCGCTCGCTGGTGGCGCGCAACGCATTCCGCTACGCGCGCGAGGCGGATTTCCGGGTCGCGATGGTGCGGGTCAATGAACACCTGGATGACATCACCCTGGCCGCCGGCGAAGCCGACGAACTGCGCCGCATCGAGACCCATCTCACCAACGTCCTCGCCGCCACGCGCAAAATCGTCTCCGGCCTCACCAACATCACCTGGGTATCGGCAGGCTTTGGCTGGGTCACGAACGTGGCGCCGATCCTGGTGGCCGCGCCCCTGTATTTCACCGGCAAGATCTCCTTCGGCGGCCTGATGATGGCCGCCGCGGCCTTCACGCAGGCCCAGTCCTCGCTGCGCTGGTTCGTCGACAATTTCAGCACCATCGCGGACTGGCGCGCCACGCTGCTGCGCGTGGCCAGCTTCCGCGACGCCCTCATCAAACCGAGCGTCCAGCAGCTGTACACCTCGAAGATCCAGTACCAGTACGGCGATGCGGGTACCGTAACGATCGACAACCTGATCATTGAATCCAGCGCCGGTCAGGACGGCATCCAGGAACCGCATGTGGTGGTGCATGCCGGCGAGCGTGTGTACGTCGCGACCGCTCCGGGCACGAACCGGACCCAGCTGTTTCGCGCGCTCGCGGGCCTGTGGCCCTGGGGTCAAGGCCAGGTGACCCGACCGAAGGACGAACCGGTGCTGTTCCTGCCGCGCGGCTCGCCCTATCTGCCACGCGGCACGTTGCGCGAGGTGCTGGCCTATCCGACCAAGGTTACGGATTTCAAAGCCGAGGCGTTCGAACAGGCGCTGCGCCGCCTGAAACTCAAACGCCTGGTGCCGATGCTGGATGAAGTCCACCGCTGGGATCGCGAGCTCGGACAGGAAGAACAGACTGCCGTCGCGCTCGCGCGCGTTGTGGTCCATGTGCCCAACTGGGTGCTGATGGACGGCACGCTCTCGTCGATGCCGGATGATCTGCTGGAGCGGGTGACGGAGGCCTTCGAAAATGAGCTGCGCTATACCGGCGTGGTGCACATCGGGCCGGTGGCGGCGGCCGTTGATCCGCTGTTCCGCCGCGTCGTACATCTCGTAAAGCTGACGGGCGTCGTACCCGTGCCCACGGCCGAAGTCAAAGCACTGACGCCGGAGGCCCCGGATGCGCACTGAACGGCACCACCCGCGCGTCATCCACCGCTGGCTGCACGGGCTGCTGGCGGGCATCGCGCTGCTGCTGTGCTTAAGTCCGGCACAGGCGCAGGAGCTGGATTTTCACGCTCCAGCGAGCACCAGCGACCCCGCGCTGACGGCGGTCATGCGTGATCTGGCGGTGCGCGTGCTGCCGGTCTACCAGGAGTCGGATGCCAACAAGTATCTGGCCAATCTTTCGGCGCTGCAGTTTGTCGCGGGGAGCTTTGATTCAGCCTGGAACACCCGCCAGTCGCTGCTCGACCGCCGGCGCGCCGCGGAGGCCGGCAAACCGATTCGCCAGGCGGTGATACTGGATCTTTACATGCACGCGCGGGCACTGGCGCCGACCTCGCAGCCATTCGCGGTGGCGTATGCGCACACCTATCAGCCGTTCGTACAGCAGCTCTCGGATCTGGATGCCTTCGCCCTCAACAGCTGGCTCGCCCGCCCCGTATACCCGTACCGCGACGTACTGCAGCACGCACTGGATCAGTTTCGCCAGCAGCCGCGCATCAGCATCGACCACGCCATCGATCTGATCTGGGCTTATTTGAACTTCGATGCGTATCGTACTTTCTCCACCGTCGCGACCGGTTTGATCCGTGCGGATGACCAGCGCCGCTATATCACGGACGACAAGGTGACGATCATGACGCCAGACGGCGCCCGCCTGGCGGCGCGCATCATCCGTCCGCGCAGCGGCCCGGCAACCCTGCCGAGCCTGCTGGAGTTCACGCTGGCCGATGACCCCAACAGCGACCTGCGCAAGACTGCGGCGCACGGCTATGTCGCGGTGATGGCGTATGTACGCAGTCCCGCGCCCAGCGAGGTGCTGGTGTTCGAGCACGATGGCGCCGATGCGACGGCGGTCATCAACTGGATCACCCATCAGGCCTGGAGCGATGGCCGCGTTGGCATGTTCGGCATGCGCTATAGCGGCTTCGCCGCGTGGGCGGCGTTGCGCGAGCTGCCACCGGCTTTGCAGGCCGTCGCCACCGCCGATGCGACCGCGCCGGGCGTCGACTTCCCGATGCACAACGGCATTTTCATGTCGCAGGCCTATCGCTGGATCCAGGACGCGACCAACTCGGAGGTACCCGATTACTCAAGCGACAGCGAGGAGGCCTCCTGGCACGAGCTCGAAAAACGCTGGTACACCAGTGGTCGCCCGTTTCGCGAACTGGACCATCTTGCGGGTCGTCCGAGTCCCATTTTCCAACGTTGGCTGAGCCACCCGAGCTACGACCCGTACTGGCACAGCATGGTGCCCTTCGGCGCGCAATTCGCGCGGGTGAAGATTCCGGTGCTGAGCATCACCGGGTACTACGCCTCCGGTGAGCTGGGCTCGATCTACTACTTCAACCAGCAACTGAAGGCGAACCCCAAGGCGAACCACACCCTGATCATTGGACCGTGGACCGATGGCAGCATCGACAATGGCCCGATGCCCGATCTGCGTGGCGTGCCCGTGGACGCGGTGGCACAGATGGACCTGGATGACCTTCGCTATCAATGGTTCGACCAGATTTTCCGCCACGCGCCCTGGGCGGCCTTCATCAAGGGGCGGGTCAATGTTCAGCTGGCCGGTGCCAACGACTGGCTGTACGCCGCGACGCTTGACTCATTGGCCAATGGCAACCTGCGTTATTTCCTGGACTCCGAGAGTGCGGACCCGGCGGCGCCCAAACCCAGCAGCAAGAGTGCGCCGGCCAGCGGCGGCCGGTACCGACTGCTGCCACGCCGCAGCGTCCACAAACTACCGGTGACGCAGCTGGTGAAGCTGGCGGACCGCACCGATGCCGACTGGACACCCCCGCCCAGCCTGGTCACGAAGTACCTCGGTGAACACGACACGCTGGTCCTGGTCAGTGATCCGGTAAGCCATGCGACCGATCTGGTGGGCACCCCGAAGCTGCACCTGGACTTCACGCCGAACAAGCTTGACGTGGATCTGTTCGTCATCATCTATGAACAGCTGGCGAACGGGGATTACGTGCAGTTGTTTGACCCACCGTTTGAATTCCGGGCGAGCTATGCCCAGGACCTGGCCCATCGGCATCTGTTGCGGGCTGGCGAGGAGCAGCAATTGGACGTCACCGTGCACCGGGTCCTGGGTCGGCGCATCCAGGCCGGCAGTCGGATCGTGATTGCACTCGGCGTCGTCAAGCGCCCCGATCGGCAGATCAACTACGGCACCGGGGGCGACGTCAGCGCCGAATCGATCGCGGACGCACGGATCCCGCTGCGGATTCGTTGGGGTAGCGGGACATATTTCGACCTGCCCATGCACCGCTAACGCGACTTTCATGCCGAAAATGCCGGCATGAGCGTACAATCCCGCCCCCCTTTGCCCCGAGCACCCTCCCACAGTGACCGATGACCCCAAAATGACCAGCTTCAGTGAGCTGGGACTTCCTGATTTCCTGCTCGAGGCTTTGGCCGCGGTGGGCTATGAAACCCCCTCGCCCATCCAAAGCGAGACCATTCCGCGCATGCTCAAGGGCGAAGACGTGCTCGGCCAGGCCCAGACGGGTACCGGCAAGACCGCGGCATTCGCCCTGCCGGTGCTGGCGCGCATCGATGTGTCGCAGAACACGCCACAGGCACTGGTGATGGTGCCCACGCGCGAACTGGCGATCCAGGTCGCGGAGGCGTTCCAGAAGTACGCGGTGCGCATGCCGGGCTTTCATGTCCTGCCGATTTACGGCGGCCAAAGTTATACGCCGCAGCTGAAGGGTCTGAAGCGCGGCGCCCAGGTCATCGTGGCCACGCCAGGCCGTGTCATGGATCACATGAAGCGCGGCACGCTGGACCTGTCGACCCTGCGTTTCGTCGTGCTCGATGAGGGCGATGAGATGCTGCAGATGGGCTTCGTCGATGACATCGAGTGGATCCTGACCCAGACCCCGCCGGGCCGGCAGATCGCACTGTTCTCGGCCACCATGCCCAATGCCATCCGGCGCATTGCCGGCAAGCACATGCGCAACCCGGTCGAGATCACGATCCGGCAGCAGACCAGCACCGCGCCGCTCATCCGCCAGCGCTACTGGCTGGTCAGCGGTCTGCACAAGCTGGACGCGCTGACCCGCATGCTGGAGGCGGAACGTTTCGATGCGATGCTCGTGTTCGTGCGTACCAAGCTCGAGACCACGGATCTTGCCGAGAAACTGTGCGCCCGCGGCTTCAATGCGGCCGAGCTGAACGGCGATATACCCCAGGCGCAGCGCGAACGCACGATTGCGCGCCTGAAGAACCGACAGCTGGATATCGTGGTCGCCACCGACGTGGCCGCCCGCGGTATCGATGTCGAACGCATCTCGCATGTCGTCAACTACGACATTCCGTACGACTCGGAGACCTACACCCATCGCATCGGTCGAACCGGTCGCGCGGGTCGCAACGGCGATGCCATCCTGTTTGTTGCGCCGCGTGAGCGCAACATGCTGCGCATCATCGAGCGGCATACGCGCCAGCCGATCGAGGCGATGAATCTGCCGACCATCAAGGACGTAAACGATCAGCGCATCGCGCGCTTCAAGGAGCGGATCGCGACCGCGCTGCAAAATGGCGAAGCGAAGGCGTTCCAGCCGCTGCTCGAGCAGTTCGAGTCCGAGCAGAACGTGCCGGCAATCGAGATCGCGGCGGCCTTGGCGAGCCTGATGCAGGGTTCCACACCATTTTTGCTGGAGAATCGTCCCGAACCCGCTCAGTCCAGCCCACCGGCCGGCGAACGCGGCAATCGGGACTTCGCGCCCCGCGAACGCTCGGAGCGCTTTGCGCGCGATGAGCGCCCGGAGCGCGGCGCGCGTTTCGAACGCGACCGCGAGCCTGCCGGCCGTGGCCGGCGCGAATCCGCACCGCCCCTTGAAACCTTCCGCATCGAAGTGGGCAATATGCATGGCGCCCTGCCCGGCAATATCGTCGGCGCCATCGCTAATGAGGCCGGAGTCGACGGTCGCCACATCGGTCATATCGACATCCGTGAGGACCACAGTTTCGTGGACCTGCCGGTCGGCATGCCGGATGACATCTTCCAGGAATTGCAGGTCGTGCAGATTCGCGGCAACCCGCTGCGCATCAGCCGCGCCGCGAAGCCGCCGCGCGAAGGCGGATCCCCGATCCGGGCGCCGCGCGAGGAACGTGCCTCGGCCGGTGGCGGCGAGCGCCCCTTCGCACCGGCCCGCAGGCCGGGGGGATTCAAGCCGGGCGGCCCACGCAAGCCGCATCGCAAAACGCCGAAATTCTAGGGATTGAACTGGCCCACGATGGCGCCGATCCCCAGGGTCAGCGCCATCGCCAGGGCACCCAGTACGGTGACCCGCATGAGGCCCACGATGACGCGGGCGCCGCCCACCTGGGCGGCGATGGCGCCGAGCAGC